>SVTN01000145.1 GCA_015063765.1 Oscillospiraceae bacterium
CGGCTCAATCGTATCGATGTTCTTCGGCTCGGATATGATGGCTTGCTACAAAAGCTTTGCCGCCCTTCCCGCCTTCCCCATCGGAAGATTGCTCCTCGGCGTAGGGCTCTTTGCCGTCGGGTTTGTCATCGCCTATCTTCTCGTCCGTTATGAGAAAAAGCATAACATCACCCCTGCGGGGTAAGTATATTTTAAGCACAAAGAAGGATACTGAAAACAGTATCCTTCTTTCTTTTTCGAGGAGATCCGTATGCTCAAAAGCCGCCTTCACCGTCTTGCGCGCGATCCGGGGGCACGCGGCGCGTTTTTTCTCATAGGCGGAACCGCCTTTCATTTTTTGTACGGAAGCTTTCGCCTCTTTACGGGAATATTTTACCGCAGCTACCGCATTGACGTCACGGCGTTTTTTTATCTTTCTCTTGCCGTTTCCCGCCTTTTTTTGCTCCGCGCCTATCGTGAAAGCAGGGAAGAGGATGAAACGCTTGCCTGCCGTCTTGCGGGACGCGTGCTCTTTTTTACCGTTGCCATCATGCTGCTTTTGATTGCCGAAACGCTGATGACGGGGGCGCGTGTCCATTACCCCTTTCCCGCCTTGCTCGTTTCGGGGGGATATGCCGTCACCTCGTCGGGCTTGGCGATTGCCGAGCTTTTGTACCTGAAACGCCTGAAATCCCCCTTGCTTTCCGCTTCACGGGCTGTCGGACTCGCGTCTGCGCTTTTCTCTGCGTTCGTTTTTTTGTCAGACGTTCTTCTTTCGGTCGCCCTACTGCCGCCCGTCATGACAGATGCCCTCGGCTTGACGATGGGGGCGCTCACCCTCCTTTTTGTCCTTTTTCTTGCAGTCGTGCTTTCAAGAAACCCAAAAAGCGATGCATAAGCATCGCTTTTTTGTTTACCGTATTGCCTCGCGTAAAAGGGAAACACCCTCCTCAATCGACGAAACATCGGGGTGAAAAAGGCTTGCCGTGCCAACAACGAAGATGTTAGCCCCCGCATCGCTCATCTTGCGTGCGTTTTCAAGGCTGACATTGCCGTCCACCTCAATTTCAACGTGAGAGTAGCCTCGCGTATCAAGCATTTGCCGCAATTCTCTGATCTTAGCTATAGTCGCGGGAACCAGCTTTTGACCCGCATATCCGGGATTGACGGTCATAATGAGCACAGCATCAATATCATCGAGAATGTAATTCAGCACCGAAAGCGGGGTTGCGGGGTTGATGGCAACCATGGGTCGTGCGCCTCTTGCGCGGATGGTGGCGAGAACTCTTTGTAGGTGCTTTGTCGTTTCGGCGTGCACGGAAACATAGTCGCCCTCGCCAAAGGTGAACCAAGAAAGTCTTTCCTCGGGATGCTCGATCATCAAATGGATGTCAAGGGGTATGGAGGTTGCCGCCTTCAGCTTTTTCACAAAATCCGTACCCAGAGTGTAGTTAGGGACGAAAACGCCATCCATGATATCAATGTGAAGATATTCAATGCCCGCGTTTTCAAATTCCTTTAGCTGATTGCCAAGGTGGAAGAAATCAGCACACATCATAGAAGGGGATAATTGCTTGTTCATCACTTTGTTTCCTCGTTTATCACAAGCATGACCTTGTGATAGCTTTCTTTTTTGTCCTTCATCATGGTAAGGGCAGCTATGGCATCGTCAAGGGGAAAACGGTGGGAAATGAGAGGGCGCACGTCGATCTGTCCCTTTGCCATCGCCGCAAGGCTTTCTTTCCAATCGTTATCTCTTTCGGCGTAGGAGGAGTTCCATGTTCCTTTTAATCGAAGCTCCTTGCGCAAAATGTGCCAATATCCCTTTTGCGAGAGCGAAATCTCACGGGCGGGATTTCCCATCAAGGCACCGCGCCCGAAGGGCTTAACAGCGGCAAGGCAGGCTTCGAGTGCCGTAGATGCTCCCGTTCCTTCAAGAATACAGTCGATCTTGACACCCTCCTCGTACATAAAGAAGCCCATCTTTTTTGCAAAATTAAGCTTTGTTTCATCGATATCGAGGTAGTAAATGTTTGCAGCACCCATCGATTTAGCCCAGAAGCCCGCAACGATGCCGATCGGACCTGCGCCGGAGATCAAGAGATTGTCACCCTTTTCAAGATCAAGCTTTCCTACAGCATGCCTTGCAACGGACACGGGCTCACACATAGCTCCTTCCTCGTAGGAAATGCCGTCAGGCAGGGGGATGAGATTGAAGCGCTTTACGGCAAGATATTCTGCCATGCCGCCGTCGCGGCGCGAGCCGTAGTAGTCGTAGCTTTTGCAGGTTGCGTAATTTTCTTCCTTACAGCTTTCGCACGCGAAGCAGGGAAGAAGGGGGAAAACTGCGACGCGCTTACCCGTCATTTCACCCGTAGGATCGAGAGCAACCCGTCCTGCAAACTCATGCCCAATCACGGTGGGAAAGTGATACGTGCCCGAGGTGAAGACACGTCCTATGTCACTCCCGCAAACACCGCATGCTTTGATTTCAACCAAAACCTCATCCTCTCCCACTTCGGGGAGTGCCCGTTCCTCTATTCGCAAATCACCAATCGCATGCAAATTTGCACACTTGTTCGTTTTTTTCATAAAAGCCCTTCCTTTTTTGAGATTCTTTTGCTATAATAATACTTGAAACGAAAACAAAAGACAATCCTTGGCGCGTATAATGACGAAAAATCGTGTTTTATGCGCAAAAACGAAAGAAAAGGAAAACAAACAAAAATGTACGATTTGGAACGGCAAGAGAAAATTTTGAACATCTTATCCAAAAGCGGCAGTGTCAGTGTTGCGCGTCTTGCAAGGGAGCTGTTTGTCAGTCAGCCGACGGTGCGGCGCGACTTGTCTGCCCTTGCAGAGCGCGGTGTTATATCGCGCACCCACGGTGGAGCGGTTCTTCGGGATACCTCTGAAAGAGAGATTCCGCTTATGTTCCGTGAGGATCAGAACAACGCCGCAAAGCGGAAAATTGCTGAAAAGGCAATCGAGCATGTGAAAAACGGCAGTGTCATCTTTTTGGATGCTTCCACCACCGTTTCCTATCTTATTCCTCTGCTTGAGCGCTTTGAGGATCTTGTCGTTGTGACAAACAGCCCCAAAACATCCATGCGCCTCGGCGAGCGCGGAATCAAAAATTATTCCACAGGAGGACTGCTTTTGATGCACTCGGTTGCCTATGTGGGGAGCGAAGCGGAGCGCTTTGTTGCGGGCATTAACGCCGACCTCTTTTTCTTCTCCAGCCGCGGCTATTTGGAAGAGGGAAGCATTACCGATTCTTCCGCGGAGGAAGCCTCTCTTCGCCGTGCCATGTTAAAGAATGCGGAGAAAGCCATTTATCTTGCCGACAGCACAAAGCGAGGGCAAAAATACATGTACAATATCTGTGATGTTGCGGACGTAGACGCTGTCATCAACGAATAGTGAATTGTCAATTGAAGTGCAACACTTTTAACGAAAACGTTGCAATTCCAAATTCCAAGAATCCTGAGCAGAAATAAAATTTAAACATTTGCGGGGTCTGTTGTTAATTAACGACAGATTCCG
>SVTN01000146.1 GCA_015063765.1 Oscillospiraceae bacterium
TCGGCAAGATTCGTCAGGATCGCCGCAAGATCTCCCTGCTTTTCAATGGCAGGACCCGACGTGGTACGCAGGTTGACCCCCAGCTCGTTTGCAATGATGCCTGCAAGCGTGGTCTTACCAAGACCGGGAGGACCCCATAAAAGCACGTGATCGAGTGCTTCGTGCCGCGCCTTTGCCGCCTCAATGTATACGGAAAGATTTTCTTTTGCCTTTTCCTGACCCGTATAATCGGTAAGCGTTTTCGGGCGCAGAGAATTCTCTACTTCAAAGTCCGAGGGAACGCTGTCCGCGCCGACGATACGGCTTTCAAAGTCAAATTCTTCTTCGTTGGTCATGCATACTTCCCCCTTTCTTTATGCCTTTTCGCTGAAATATTTAAGTGCAGCGGTGATGATCTGCTCCAGCGTGAGCGATTGCGTATCGATATGGCGGAGTGTTTCGGTCACCTCGGCACGGCTGTATCCGAGAACGGTGAGTGCATCCGCCGCTTCCGAAAGCTTTCCGCTCTTGGCCTGCGGCATGGGTGCGGCGCTTGGGATAGCGGGTGGAGCGCCCGTCAGCTGATCCTTGGAGATCTTGTCCTTAAGCTCAAGCACGATGCGCGCCGCTGTTTTTGCGCCGATGCCGTTCGCACGGGAGAGTGCTTTGGCGTCTTCGGTGCAGACCGCATAAGCAAAGCGGTCGGGCGTGAGCTGAGAAAGAATGGACATCGCAGCCTTGGGACCAACGCCTGAAACGGATATCAACAGACGAAATGCGGAAAGCTCTTCCTTGTCGCCGAAGCCGAAAAGCTCAACGCCGTCCTCTCTTACCTGCAAATGCGTAAAGAGCCGTGCTTCGGTTCCTACCGAAGGCGCAAGCTTTTCTGCGGTATTCAGGCTGATGGTCAGAGCATATCCGACACCGCCGCATTCAACGACGGCAAGTCCGCTCTCGCATAAAACCAAAGTTCCTCTTACGTGATATAACATATTCATTCTTCCGTTTCACATTTTATCATCATACAGTATACCATTTTTGATGGTGCACTGTCAAGACGAAAACGGAAAAACCTTCCCGCTTCTTTGCAAAAAGCACAAAAGCACGAAAAGAAACGGAAAGTTTTTCCTAAAAATCACGAAAAAATATTGGCTTTCGGTTGACATACAGATTTTAAAATGGTAGAATATATAAGGAAAAAGCTGACTTTTTCCGAATAAAAACCATCTATATGCCCACAAGGGGTACGGAGGAAAAATGGCTATTGAATTAAAGATCAAACGTGCAGGCGATGAAAACGAAAAAATCGTTTCTCCATCTACGCTTGCCGAGGCATTTGCCGCTATTCAAAGCGAGGCACGCTCTGCCGATAAGGACAATCGCATTGCCGCTTCGTTGTTGCTCGGTGCAGGTGACTATACGCTCGACGAGCCGCTTGTGCTGGATGCCGAAGATAACGCAGGTCTTGCTTATACCGCGCTTACCGTAGAAGGTACAAGCGGAACCAGACTGACGGGCGAGAAATTCCTCACCGCCGCCGATTTCGAAAAGGTGGAAGGCAAGCCCTATTACATTTGCCGTTTCCCCGAAACGAACGGCGAATATCCTGCATTTGAAGATTTTTACGTCGACGGTGTCCGTATTCCCATGGCGTCGAGCGAGACCTTTGTGCATCCCTTCCCGTATGAGAGCCGTGTCAAGGAAGACCCCGTCAACTTCGTCGGTCTTTACCTTCCCGAGGACATGGTGCGCAAGATCGTGGATGCGGATGCCGTTGTTCCCACGCATATCATGATGTTTATCGAGTGGCACTTCAAGTCCATCGAAATGGCATCGGTCGATTTTGATGATAAGCGCGAAAAGGACGGCGTCAGCTATGTTCGTGTCCATCTTAAAGACAATTATATGGAAATCCTGAACACGATCAACGGTTTCCTTTCCATTCAGAACCGCGAGTTCTATTTCCTCAACTGCCCTGCATATCTCACCCCCGGTACCTTTACCTATAACCCGTATCGCGGCGAGCTTCTTTACTATCCTGCCGATACATTGGAGGGACACAAGCTTGGTGTTTCGATGCTTGAGAATCTCATCACGATCAAAGGTATGAGCAATCTTACCTTCAAGAACGTTGCTTTTTCGGGTGCTACGACGGGCTACCGCATCAAGAACAGCTATTTCAGCGGTCAGGCAAACTGCGAGAGCCGCGTGCGTCGTCTTTCTCACGCCGCGCTCATCACCCATAACGTCAAGAACGTGCTTTTTGACGGATGCTCCTTCTCTGAGCTTGGTGCGAACGGTCTGCAGATGAAGGATGCTTCTACTTCCGTTACCATCGTCAATTGCCGTTTTACCCATATCGGTATGTCTGCCCTTTCAATCGGTAATCCCGAAAAGGATTGGAGCAATCCTTTGAACCGCAACATTAATATCCGTATTGAAAACAATCTCATCGAGGATATCGGCTATACCTATCCCTCTGCCGTTGCCCTTTATATCGGCATGGTCGACACGCTCAAGCTTTCCCACAATACCATCCGCAAGTGTGCCTACTCGGGTGTATCCGTCGGCTGGGGCTGGTCGCGCGTGGATTATGAGCTTGGCGAAGCCGTCAACATCCGTGATGCTGAGATCTCTTACAATCGCATTGAGGACTTCATGATGCTTCTGCGCGACGGTGCCGCCATCTACGTGCTCGGCGCCAACGTCGACGCCTCCAACGCCCGCCGTTTCAACAAGATGCACGATAACTATGCAAGCCGTGAGCTGTACCGCGACGGCTCCAAGCGCGGTTATTATATGGACGGTTCTTCTTCCAACTGGGACGTATACGATAACGTCATCTGCGGTGTGCGCCTGCCCATCTTCTCGCAGTTCCACTGCGCGGGTCAGTACACCTTCCATAACCACATTGAAAACACCTATTCCACCTATCCCATCGACCACGGCAACCACGCTCCTTGGCGCGACACCATTCTCGGTGTGCATTACGACGATGTTGCCGATGAAGCCGAGATGATGGCAAAATACCCCGAAGCCGCCGCGATCCGCGACGCATCGGGCTGTAGCCTAAAATAATGGCTTTCGTTATTGAGCAATGCGCCAAGACGCGCTCCGCCGCGGCATCACCCGAGGAGCTGAAGAACGAAATATTGCGCATTGCGGAAGAGGCGGGCGAGAACGAGAGGGTAGACCTCACCGTCACACTCGACCACGGAAGCTATTTTCTCGCCTCCCCCCTCCGCCTTTCCGTCAAGGAAAGCTCCGCGCTCTCGCGTGTGCGTCTTCACCTTAAGGCGAAGGACGGCATGCGCCCGTGCCTTACGGGTAACGTTCCCCTTCTCGGCGCGGCGTTCGAGCCCTGCGCGGAGGGTACCTACGTTTACCGTTTTGAGAGAGATGGGGAAGGGAAGTATCCCCTCTTCCGCGACCTCTACGTGGGCGGCAAGCACCTAAGCCCCGCCCGCTCGGCATCCTTTACTAATCCCTATCCTCTCTGATG
>SVTN01000008.1 GCA_015063765.1 Oscillospiraceae bacterium
GTCCCAAGAGTTTGCAAGGCCGCCGTAGATCTCGGAGCCGGGAAAAATAAATCCGCGGTTCTTACAAAGGGCGACGATTTTGTCCATGGTTTTCAGTTTGTTGTCCATTGTTGTTCTCCATTTATCTTCTTGTTTTTAATCACTGAGTAATTCGCCGTAGAGAATGCCGTTTCTTCTCTCCCTCGGCAAAACACGGCGTATGATGCCGTGCAGAGGCTCCGCCGTTTTGACATGCACCTCGGCAAACTCTGCCGAATGCCCCTGCATCATATCCCCGTCACGGGTCTCAAACAAAACGGAAAGCGGTTCGCCCTTGGCGATCATTTCATCGAGATTTTCATCCCGCAAGCGTGACGCCAGCGCGATCAGCTTTGCACTTCTCTCCCGCTTTACCCCCTCATCTACCTGATCGGGATAGGTGGCGGCAGGGGTGTTTTTGCGCTTGGAATAGGCAAAAATATGCATATCGAGAAAGGCGGCTTTTTCCGTAAAGGCAAGCGTTTCGGAAAATTCCTTCTCCCCTTCTCCCGGAAAGCCCGTCATCATATCGGTGGTAAAACGCACGCCGGGGATCGCCGCCCGCAAACGCGAAAGCGCGGCAAGCGCCATGTCAGCCGTATATCTGCGCTTCATCCCGCGAAGTACCTTGTCCGATCCGCTTTGCATTGAAATGTGGAAATGCGGAACGATAGAGGAAAGTCGTGCAAGCCGCGCGACAAAATCCTCTCGCATGATCTCGGGCGTGATAGAGCCGAGGCGAAAACGAATGCCACCGCATTCCTTGTCTAAAAGCTCCAAAAGGTCGATCAGCCGAAAGCCGTCGAAATCCAAACCGTAGGAAGCGATCTCAATGCCCGTAAGCACAATCTCCTTCGTACCGCCTTCTGCAAGCACTTTCACCTCACGGATGACATCCTCGGGAAGCTTGGAGCGCACGTCACCGCGTGCCCCGGGGATGGCACAATAGGTACAGCGACATTCACAGCCGTCCTCGATCTTCACATAGGCACGAGTGCGCGGCGCATGCTTGACAGACATCTTTTCAAAGGCGGCACCTTCAAGCGGTGCGCTGTCGCAAACAGGAAGCAAATCAAAGGCGTTTTCTTTTTGTGAAAGAAGCGCCACGGCTGCCTCTGGCAGCTTCATTTTCCGTTCCGTTCCGCCGACGTAAGCAACGCCGGGAATCTTTAAGATTTCATCGGGCGAAACCTGAGAATAGCATCCCGTTACCATGATCACGGCATCGGGATTGGTTTTATGGGCGCGGCGGATGATCTGCCGCGATTTTCGATCCGATTCCGCGGTTACGGTACAGGTGTTGATCACGTAAACATCCGCTTTTTCCGTAAAGGCAACGGCGCGAAAGCCGCGCTCTTCAAACCCCTCGGCGATCGCCTCGGTCTCATATTGCGAGACCTTGCAGCCCAAGGTATATAACGCAACCGTTTTCACCCGCGTGCCTCCTTACGACATTTCGTATAATTATAGCATTTATTTCCCTTTTTGTAAAGGGCTTTTGCAAAAAAACAAGCGTTTTTTGCCATTATTTTGCCAAAAAAGGCGGAATAAAGCTGTCCGTGGCAGAGCTTCCCTCCTGCGTAAAGGCGTTCGTAACGCCAAGGTCCTGCGCGTATGCGACCAAGGAAGCGTATTCGTAGGGCGTAACGGTGCGGGCAAGACTCGGAAAGCGGACACCGATTCCCGCTCTCGGGGTATATTGCGACATTAAGCTGATATAAACGCTGTCGCCGTACGCGGAATATACCTCTTTCAAGATCTGCTTTGCTTCGATCAGATGCCCGGGGAGCAAGAGCAAGCGCACAATGACGCCCTTTTGCATCAAGCCATCCACTCCAAGCTGTGGCGCACCAACCTGCTTTATCATGGTGTCAAGTGCCCTGCGCGCGACATCGGGATAGTCGGGGGCAGAAGAATACCTGGCTGCCGTTTTGGCGTTATGATAGCGAAAATCGGTAAGATATATGTCCACTCTTCCCGAAAGAAGGGCAAGCGCTTTTTGCGATTCATAGCCCGACGTATTATAAACAACGGGCACCGAAAGTCCGCGCTCTCGCGCAATAAAAATTGCCTTTGAAATATGGGGAGCATGGTGCGCTGCCGTTACAAGATTGATGTTATGTGCGCCTTGAGCTTCGATGGACAAAAACAGAGATGCAAGCCCCTTTTCGTCATATTCTGCCCCGAGATATCCACCGGAAATTTCCGCATTTTGACAATACACGCAACCGAGTGAGCATCCTGAAAAAAAGACGGTGCCCGAGCCGCGCGTTCCCGAAATGCAGGGCTCCTCCCACATATGGAGCATGGTGTGTGCAACACGCGGCACAGCCCCTGCGTGACACCGACCGCGCCCGCCAAGTGTGCGGTCAACGCCACAGCTGCGCGGACAAAGATCACAGTATTTATACGCTTCAAGCACAGTAGTCACCTTGCACCTCCCTTTTATTCCCGTTTTGCTTATTTTATCATGATTTGCGCGTAAAAGCAAGAGGATCAAAGATTTTTGACGACGGAAGCACGACTTTTCCCTTTTATTGTGCAAAAAGCAAACAAATATCGGGCTTTTGCTTGACAAGAGAGAAAAATCATGGTATTATATATAAAGAAAAGTATATCTCTTAGTCAAAAGAGCAATACGAAGAAAGGACCGTAAAACCTTGAAAGAAATGAACCAAATGAAGAGCAACGATCCTGTCTTAACGCCCGTTCCCTCGGTGAAAAAGCTTCGCGCTTCCCTGACCGCATCGGAGAGCTCGGGTACAAGACGGCTGATTGCCTCTCTTTTTGATGACAACACCTTTTCGGAGCTTGGTGTCTACACCATGCGCCGCTTTTCGGAATACGAAACGGGAGAAGCGCTTTTCCCCGAGGGTGTAATCTGCGGATACGGTGCCGTAGACGGCCGCCTGGTCTATGCCTTTGGGCAGGACATCACACGAATGGACGGCGCGATGGACGAAAAGCACGCCAAAAAGATCGTAGAGCTTTATGATATGGCACTCGGGAACGGAGCACCTGTTGTTGGCGTTTTCAACAGCGCGGGCGCTGATGTTTATGAGGGCGTTTCCGCCCTTGCCGCTTACGGACGCATTATGCGGAAGGTTGCGGAGGCGTCGGGAAGGATCCCTCAAATCGCACTTGTAACAGGTCCCTGCACAGGCTCTTCGGCTATGCTGGCTTCTATGTTTGATTTCACCGTTACGGTACAGGGTGTTCCCTTCTACGTGCATGACAAGCGCGGCTCGGAGGGGAACGTACAAACCTCGACCTTCCACGCCAAGGATGCTTCAGACGCCGCAAGAGATGCACGTGTGCTTCTCGCGTATCTGCCCTCCCGTGCTTCGGACAGCATTCTGCAGACGGCAACCGCCGACAGCATCAACCGCGAGCTTGGAAAGGTAGACTTTGAAGGCGATCTTTCCCGCCTTGTGCGCGCACTTGCGGATAACGGCGTATCACAGGAGATCACGCGCGATTTTTGCCCCGAAATTATGACCGCCTTTGCCTTTCTCGGCGGCATCCGTTGCGGTGTACTCGGCAACCGTTTTGTAGGCGAGGGGCATAAGATCGATGCGGCGGCGGCAAGAAAAGCGGCGCGCTTTATCTCCTTCTGCGATGCCTTTTCGCTTCCCGTCATCACCTTTGTGGATTCGGGCGGATTTGCAGATGTCGGGGCGCGTGGCGTTACCTCCTATGCCTCCGATCTTGCGTCGCTTGCTTTCGCTTACGCAGGTGCCTCCGTTCCGAAGGTCACCGTCATTTTGGGCTCTGCCATCGGCGGCGCATTCACCGTGCTTGGATCCAAGGCAATGGGTGCTGACGTGGTATACGCACTTGAAACCGCTGAGATCAGCGCTCTTCCCACAGAGGCGGCAGTTGCATTTGCTTGGAATGACCGCGTGGTTCTCGATGAAAAAGCAAAGCTTCCCACCGACCGTGAGCTTGAGGACACACGCAACCTTCCTCCCATCGACACCAACCGTGCTGAGCTTGAAGAAGAATGGCGTCGGTCGCTTGCTTCCCCCGTTGCCGCTGCTTGCCGCGGCGAGATCGATGACATCATCACCCTGGGCGAAATGAGACCGAAGCTCCTTTCTTCCCTTTATATGCTTGCAGGCAAAGGGGTTTGCGGTGCACGCCGCCATCCCATTTTACCGCTTTAAAGCAGGAGGAGGGCTATGTTCTTTTTAAGCTTTGATTTTGGCTTTATGCTCCCTGCAGCACTCTTAGGAACGCTCATAGCGCTCACCGTGCTTGCTGTGTTGCTTTTCGCCTTGCATTTGTGCGGTTTCCGTCTTCTTTGGAAGAAAAAGGCGCACAAGCGCCGCGAAAAAGCCAAGGATGCAATTGCCATTCAAGAAACCCCCGAAGAAAATGAGCTTTCCGAAGAAGAGCTTATCGTGATCCTGACCGCCGCCGCTGTCGAAGCCTTGGGCGGCATGGATGCAAAGCGCTTCCGCGTTGTCGCCTTTCGGCGTCTTTGACCCTTGCAATCAAGGAATGTAAGAAAAGAGGAATTCAAACCATGAAAAAGTTAAAGATCACCGTTCTCGGCAAATCCTACGAGGTTCTCGTAGAGGATATGGGTGACGTTACACCCGAGCAGACCGTCTTTGCAGAGCACGCAGCTACGCCCCCCTCCGTTCCGATCCCGCCTGTAGAAAGAAATACGGCTGTTACCGTTTCCGCCCCGATGAGCGGTACGGTAATTGAGATCACCGCAGCAGTCGGTGACGAGGTACAGGCAGGCTCTCCCCTGCTCAAGCTTGAGGCGATGAAAATGCAAAACATTATTCCCGCACCCAAGGACGGCACGGTCCGTGAGATCCTCGTACAAAAGGGTGACACCGTTTCGACCGGCGCGCCCATGTTTATTATTGATTGATGAGGTGTCTTTATGCCTAAGCTACAGCTTACGGAAACCATTTTACGCGACGGTCAGCAATCTTTGGCGCTCACGCGCATGACCACAGCGGAAATGGTTCCGATCCTCCCCACGCTTGACCGTGTAGGGTACCATGCGCTTGAGGTCTTCGGCGGCGCAACCTTTGACGTTTGCTTGCGCTATTTGAACGAGGACCCTTGGCATCGCCTGCGCGTATTGCGTGCCAATCTTCCCTCCTCGCAGCTTCAGATGCTCTTCCGCGGACAAAGCGCCTTTGGATACAAGCATTACCCTGACGATATCGTACAAAGCGTTGTACAGCGTGCTGCCGCAGGCGGTATTGATATCATGCGTGTTTACGACGCACTCAATGACTATCGCAATCTTGAAACTGCCATTGCGACCGCAAAGCGCGAGCGTCTTTCGGTCAGTGCCGCTATCTGCTACACCGAAAGCCCCGTACATACCACCGATTATTTCGTAAACTGTGCGAAGGAATATGTCAACCTGGGAGCAGATTCCATCTGCATCAAGGATATGGCAGGCATTCTTCGCCCTTACGAAGCGTATCAGCTGGTCAAGGCGCTCCGCGCTGAGCTTCCCTCGGTTCAGCTCCAGCTTCATACGCATGCAACGGCTGGTCTTGCTTCGATGACTGTTTTGAAGGCTGTCGAGATCGGCGTTGAATACGTTGATACAGCTCTCTCCCCCTTTGCAGAGGGGGCTTCTCTCCCTGCGACAGAAGCCATCGCCTCCGCGTTTGCCAATACTCCCTATGCACCGACGTTGGACAGCTCCGCTCTTGAGGAGGCGGCACTCTATTTCTCGCAGATCCGTGCCCGCTACATCAAAGAGGGACTGATCTCGCCCGATATGCTTCGCGCGAATCCCGAGGTGTGTGTGCACCAGGTCCCTACCGGTATTTATTCGGTGCTGTTTGAGGAGATCTGCCGTATGGATGCCGCTGACCGTCTGCCCGAGATCTATGAGGAGATCTGCCAGGTGCGCGCCGATGCAGGCTATGTGCCCTTGGTGACGCCCGTCGCACAGATCATCGAAACGCAGGCGTTGCGCAACGTGCTTGACGGCGAACGTTATAAGACGGTTACCAAGGACTTCCGCGCCCTTATCGGAGGCAGCTACGGACGTCTTCCCGTCCCCGTTCAGCCGATGTTTGAGAAACAGATCCTCGGCGGCGAGCTTCCCATCACCTACCGTCCCGCAGACCGCTTGGACGGTGCCGTGGAAAAGTACAGAAACCTCGTTGCACCCTATGCAGAGCAGGACGAAGACTTCCTTACCCTTGCTATGTTTGAGGACGTTGCAAAGCATTTCTTTGAGGAGCGCAAGCGTCAAAAATATCATCTTGACTTTGCCGCCTCTAAGGCATTCCCCGTGCATCCGATCTAATAGAAAAAAACGAGCAACCGCGGTTGCTCGTTTTTTATTTACTCTTTATCCTTATAAATCTAGTCAAGCGGCTCGTCAGATTTTGAGCAGAATTTTTCGTTTTTCACCCGAGAGGCGTACTTGTGTACGTCGGAGGGTGAAAACGGAAAAAGTAAACAAAAATTGATTGTACCGGAGAAAACCGTAGGTTTTCAACCTAAAAATTCGAAGGCACAAAAGCAAAGGCAGGAGACAAGCTCCTGCCTTTTGTTCATAAAAATTCCTTTTTGTTTGCGGTTATGCCGAAATGTGACAGCCGCTTTTTATGCGTTTTTCTTTGCCTCGTCAATGATCTTCTGCGCGACGTTCATCGGAACTTCCTCATAACGCACCGTTTCGTAATCGAAGCGTGCACGTCCTTGGGTCATTGCGCGAAGAGCGACGACGTAGTCTGTCATTTCGGCATAAGGAACTTCTGCCTCTACGATCTGAGAGCCTGCCTTGGGCGCGGGAGAAATGCCGAGGACTCTGCCGCGACGGCGGTTCAGATCACCCATGATATCGCCGACATATGCATCGGGTGCCGTAACGGCAAGCGTGCCGATCGGCTCAAGAAGCACGGGAGATGCCTTGGGAATACCGTCCTTGTACGCCAAGATGGCGGCAAGCTTAAAGGAGATCTCGTTACTGTCGACATCGTGGTACGAGCCGCCCGAAAGGTTGGCGGCAAGCCCTACCATCGGATATCCGGCAAGAACGCCCTGCTGCATTGCCTCTTCAATACCCTTTTGTACTGCCGGGAAGAAGTTTTTGGGCACTTCGCCGCCGAAGACGGTTTCGGTAAAGGTCAGTCCGTCCTCTTCACCGGGCGCAAAGGTCATCTTAACATGACCGTACTGTCCGCTACCGCCCGACTGCTTCTTATGTTTTCCTTCTGCCTCCGCGCGCTTGCGGATGGTTTCGCGGTAGGCAAGCTTCTCGGGAACGAAGCCAATGGAGATACCGAAGCGATTTTTCAGCTTTGCGGCAATGACGTCAAGATGGGTGTCGCCGACGCCGGTCAGAAGCATTTGCTTGCTTTCCTTGCTGACGCGGAAGGAGATGGTCCTGTCTTCTTCGAGGAGCTTTGCGATACCGGACGAGATCTTGTCCTCATCGCCCTTACCGAGTGCCACAATACCCTTGGTGGTGTATGCCTTGGGATACTCAACGGGATAATAATGAATATCCGCATTTCCGTTTGTAAGCGTATCGGAGGAAATGGTATCGTTCAGCTTTGCCACCATACCGATATCGCCGCAAGCAAGTGTGTCGACCTCCTCTTGCTTTTTACCGCGGACGATATAGATGCGTCCAAGTCTTTCGGAAAGACCTGTTCTCGTATTGGTGAGCGTCATATCCTTCTTCACAGTACCGTTCATGACCTTGAAGAAGGACATCTTACCCACGAAGGGATCTGCTACCGTTTTGTAGACGAAGAGGGAGCAAACATCGCCCTCCTTGTCGATCGGAATATCTTCGCCCAAAGCGTCGAGCTCGGTTTTCTTTGCCGTATGACGGGGATAGGAATCCGCGATGGTATCAAGCAAGGTCTTAACGCCCCACATCTTAGTCGCCGCACCGCAGAAAACAGGAATGATCTCACCGCGAATGATACCGTTGTGGATCGCCTCGACCGATTCTTCACGCGTGATCTCCTCACCCGCAAAGAACTTTTCCATAAGTGCATCGTCCGTCTGTGCGATGGACTCAAAGAGCATGTTGCGATACTCTTCCGCAATCGACATGAATTGCTCGGGGATCTCAAGCGACAGGTAGTCGCCCGTTGCGGAATCGAAGATGTAGCTCTCGAAATCGAGAAGGTCTAAGAAGCCCGTTACCTTATCGCCGTCGATCATCGGGATCTGCACGGGACAAACGGCAACACCGAAATGCTCACGAAGCGAATCAAAGACCTTATAGAAGCGCGCTTCGGGGTCGTCAAAGCGGTTGATGAAGAAGGAGATCGGCAAAAGCATCTTTTTGGCAAGATCGAAGGAGGTTTCCGTACCGACCTCAACGCCAGCCTTGCCGTCTACCACGATCAGCGCCGCATCCGCAACACGCGCACACTCAAGCACGTCGCCCTCAAAATCAGGATAGCCGGGCGTATCCAAAACGTTGATCTTAATGCCCTCCCACACAAGAGGTGCAACAGTCGCATTGATGGAGCAGCTGCGCTTGACTTCCTCTGCGTCGTAATCACAAACGGTGTTTCCCTCCGAGATCTTGCCTAAGCGATCGGTTGCCTTGGCAATATAAAGCATTGCTTCCGCAAGGGAAGTCTTACCTGCGTCGCCGTGGCCAAGCAGGCATACGTTACGAATATTTTTGGTTTCAAACATTTCCATCTCGGGGGTCTCCTTTACGGTAATAAAAATAAGCAGATAATCTCTTTTCAAAGTTATCTGCTTTTATTATACAATGTTTTTTTTCGTTATGCAAGAGTTTTTATCAACTTTTTTCACATAACGCGCCAAAGTTTGTTATGTGTTTTTGTTTAAAATGCACAAATCTCCTTGCATAAATCCCTGTTGCGCCATTTTTTTATCGATCTCGTTGATGACGGTAAGCTTCTTAAGGCTCCAAAGAGGAGCCAGAAGATCCTCGGCTTTCCCGTCCCCCGTCAGACGCCCGATCACGGTTTCGGGCGGCAACAGACGAAGCTGCGCGACAACGGTATCCACATAGTCCTCCCGTGTCATGAGGAGATACTTCCCTGCCTCGTACCAATCGGCGAGAACCGTTCCCTTTAAAACGTGAAGCAGGTGGATCTTGACCTCATCGGGCGCGAGGGATGCCAGCGTTCGCACCGTTTCAAGCATATCCTCCTTCGTTTCCCCGGGCAAGCCGTTGATGATGTGAACGGCGATGCGTGCCTCGGGAACACGGGCACGAAGGCGGGTATAGCCATCAAGAAAATCATCAAAGCTGTGCCCGCGCCCAATGAGCGCGGCGGTGTCGTCCTTTGCCGTTTGCAGTCCAAGCTCCACCGTTAAGGGAAGCACGTCCGCAACCTCCGCAAGGAGTTCCAATACATCTTCCCCAAGGCAATCGGCGCGCGTGGCAATATGTACGGCAACCGCCCCGGGTAGACTGAGCACCTCTCGGTACACGGCGCGCAGACGTGCAGGCTCGCCATAGGTGTTGGTGTGTGCCTGCAAATAAGGGATGAAGCGAGGGGTGTCCCATTTTTCGGTGATGCGAGAGATTTGGAGCTTGTACTGCTCAAGGATGGAAAGAGATGCCTCGGGAGCAAAATCGCCGCTCCCGCGCGATGAGCAGTAAATACAACCGCCCACACCGCATCTGCCGTCAATGTTGGGACAGGTGAAGCCCGCATCCAAGGTGACCTTGGCGCATTTTCCGCCGTAGGTCTTTCTTAAATAATAGTCATAGGTATAATACCGCTTGTTAGAATCGCTGTAGGGAAAGGGATTATTTTCCCGTTGGGTCGTTTTCCTCATTCTTCCCTCTTGCCTTCCTTCTTCAAAAGCGGCAATATTTCAAAAATGCTACCGATGCCGTAAAGAGATGCATCCGTCTTGCCCTTGAGAGCGGAAACGGCGCGTTTGGGTAAAATAATGCGGCGGAAGCCGAGGCGCGCCGCCTCCTTCACACGGTATTCGGCGTGCGGCACCGAGCGGACCTCTCCCGCAAGTCCAAGCTCACCGAAAACGATCAGGTCGGGCGGGATCACAGTATCGGTAATGGCAGAGATCAGGGCGACCGCAACCGCAAGATCGGCAGCAGGCTCGAGCAGACGCATACCGCCTGCGATATTGAGATACACGTCATGGGAGGAAAACTTAAGATTTAAGCGTCGCTCAAGCACCGCAAGCAGCAAGCACATGCGATTATAATCAAACCCGTCCGCCGTGCGGCGAGGACTTGGAAACGCCGTGGGCGCAACAAGCGCTTGAATTTCGGTGATCAAGGGACGGCTTCCCTCCATCACGACACAGGCGGCACTTCCGCTGACCGAAAGAGGTCTTCCCTCTAGCATAGCTTCCGAGGGATTGGGGACCTCGCGCAAGCCTTCGTCGCTCATTTCAAAAACGCCGATCTCGTTGGTCGATCCGTAACGGTTCTTGATCGCGCGGATGATACGGTAGCTTTGACGGCGGTCGCCTTCAAAATAGAGCACGGCATCTACCATATGCTCAAGGACCTTAGGTCCCGAAATACCTCCCTCCTTGTTGATATGTCCGACAAGAAAGACAGCCGAGCCCGTTTCTTTGGCAAAGGAGATAAACGCCATGGCGCACTCACGCACCTGCGTAATGCTCCCCGCCACCGAGGAGAAGCGCTCGCTGTAGATGGTTTGAATGGAGTCCACGATCAAAACGTCGGGAGAAAGCCTTGCACATTCCCGCGAGATAGCATCGAGATTGGTTTCCGTCAGGACAAAAAGCTCGCCTTCCGTCACGCCGAGGCGCTCTGCACGCAGCTTGAGCTGTCCCTGCGATTCCTCGCCCGAAACATAAAGCACCTTATGCCCTTTGGCAAGCTCGTGGCTGATCTGAAGCAAAAGGGTGGATTTTCCGATACCCGGCTCACCCGAAAGGAGAACGACAGAGCCGCTGACAAGTCCGCCGCCGAGAACACGGTCAAGCTCGCCCATTCCCGTTTTATTACGGATATAGGCAGGAAGGGATGTATCCGAAAGGCGCTCTGCCTTCGTTTCTTTTCCCGAAAAGGCTGCCCCCTTTGCAGGCAAAGCGGGCTGCTCCTCTTCCTCAACCATCGTATTCCAACGCTCACACTCGGGGCATTTCCCCGCCCATTTGCGGCTGATGGCACCGCACTCGGAGCATACAAATATCGTCTTTACGCTTTTCACGGCGACAAATCCTCTTTCTTAAAGATCTTTACTCCTCCATCATAGCATAAAAAATGCAAAAAGACAACTTTTTTTGATAATCTTTCTCTAAAAGTTTTGCTTCCTCCTCCGCGTTGGATAAAAAGCCGCATTCCACGAGCACCGCACGCCCTGTGGCGTGAGAAAGGAGATAAAGCTCATCCCCCCTGAAATTCGGCACACGGGTGTAGAGGGGATCAAGCTCCTCACGCACCTTATCCGTAATACGGCGTGCAAGGAGCGCACTCTCGGCACTTTTTTGATTGTAATACACCTGAAGTCCGCGGTATTTTGCAACGGGATACGCGTTCATATGAATACTGATGAGAGTGGCGTTCGGATATCTGTTTGCAAGCTCTGCCCGATTATAAAGATCTCTTTGCTTACGCTTTCCCTTTACGTCCTCCCCTTCCTTCAACACAAGGGTATCCGCTTCTCTTGTCAAAAGCACGGGGATCCCCGCCTCACGGAAGCGTTCGGCAAGCTCAAACGCAATGGCAAGATTGAGATCCTTTTCAAGGCTTCCCGAAGCCCCGATCGCTCCTGCATCCGTGCCGCCGTGCCCGGGGTCTATAATCACAAGAGGTCCGTCTTCCGTAACCGAAGCCGTGATCGCACCGCGCACGTGCGGCGTGCAGAGGGCAAGCAGAAGCAAGCAAGCCGTCAAAAGATGGGCGGTAAAGCGCCGAGAATAACACATAAAAAATCCCCCATGGAATGATACAACATTCTATGGGGGAAAGAAGCAAAAAATGAATCAGTCTTCTTTATTCTTCTTCGGCGAACGCTTGCCGAAAATATAAATATTCTTCTCACCGAAGCGGTAAGCGAGCATCGATACGAGGATCATCGGGAGCGACGAGAGAAGGTAAAGGCAGGAAGCAACGAGGCTTTGCGTTGCCACCTCGGGAAAAGCGTTTAAGATCACGCTGAAGAGTCCTACATACATCGCTTCAAAAAGTGCTAAAATGATATGCAAAACAGCATACGCCGATCTTGCAAACTCCATACCGAAGGGGAACGCTAAAAGGTAGCTGACAAACAAAAGCACCGCCAAAACGAAATTGGGGATGGATGCAAAGAGTGCCGCCTTTAAGGAGAAAAAGGGGATCTTCTCCATTCTGCCGGCATTCACGCGAATTCCGTTCCGCGCGCCCTCCTCCCACATCACGTTGTAGATGAGGCAGAGATAAAACAGGATGGAAAAAATGCTGACCGCGACGGTGATCGTCTGGTTGTTATTGGTTGATTTCATCACAGCCATGGTCAAGATCATACCGAAAATGGTCATGCCGACCTGGTTGATCAAAAGGCGTGAGATCAGCCGCGAATGCTCGCGAAAGTAGCGCATAGTGCTCCTCTCTTTCGAAAAATGTCTAATAAAAGTAGTTTAAGTTTAGCAGAAAGAAGCAACAGAATAAATAATAAAAAGTAAATAATTATGTTTTTGTCGAAATATTTACACTTCGTACACGTTTTTCCCTCCGAATTTTGTATAATAGAAATAGCGAAAGGAGAACACTAGTGGCTGTTTTAACTTTAAAGGGCGAAGAGATCAAGGCTTTTCCGCCCATCGTCAGAGAGTTTGCTTCCTATAAATCCGTCATTGAAGGATGTACCGAAAAAACGGTCTGTGAGTATCTCTCCGACTTAAGAACCTTTTTCCGCTACCTAGAAGCAAAACGCACAGGCGTGGATCCCGAAAGCGACGAGTTCAGAGCACTTCCCTTTTCCCACATTGATATTGCCTATCTTGCCGAGATCACGGGCAGCGACGTATATGAGTTTATGCTCTACGCGGGACAGGCACGGGGCAACGGTTGGTCGGCAAAATCGCGCAAGCTTTCCACCCTGAAGGTGTTTTTCAAATACCTACATATTCACAAGCATCTCATCGACAAGGACCCGACCGAAGACATCGGTGCACCGCGCCGCCATGTCGTTCTGCCGAAGTTTTTATCCCTAGATGAGAGCCTTTTGCTTCTCGAAACCATCAAAAACGACTCCGAATCCAGCACGGTCGTGCGCGATTTTGCCATTGTGACGCTCTTCCTCAACTGCGGTATGCGTCTTTCCGAGCTGACGGGCATTAACCTGACCGACATTGACCGTGACCTGCGATCCCTGCGCGTGATCGGTAAGGGTAACAAGGAGCGTGTCATTTATCTCAACGACGCCTGCCGCTCTGCGATCGTGGATTATTTGAATGAGCGAAAAAAGGAGGATGTGTCCTCCATCAACACCAAAGCGCTTTTCTTAAGCCGCAGAGGCGACCGTATCAGCAACAAAACGGTGCAATGGATGGTGGGAAAATATCTGGATGCCGCAGGGCTTGGCGGCCGCGGACTTTCCGTTCACAAGCTCAGGCACACAGCGGCAACGCTGATGTACCAATCGGGCGATGTAGACGTGCGTGTTTTAAAGGATATTTTGGGGCATGCACAGCTAAACACCACCCAGATCTACACCCACGTCAGCAATGAGAGTATGGAGCGCGCGATTGCCTCAAATCCCCTTGCCGCCGCCAAGATCAAAAAGAAAAAACCCTCCGACACAGAGGAAGACTCCTAAGCATATACTGAAAGTATCACGGGAAGGACGTTCATGTCCTTCCCTTTTTTGGAGGCATGCATGGAGGGAGATTACTATATCGGAAACCGAAAACGATCTAAAAAACGACTTTCAAGACCCAAAAGAATACTCCTTCTTCTCTGTACGTTCACGCTTGCACTCATTCTGTTGTTTCAAGCCGTGCTCTTACCGCAGGTACGGGCATTATGCGAAGCTGCCGTTTCAAACCGTCTTGAAGCACTTGCAAGCAAAAAAACATATGAGCTCTTGCGACAAGAAGCCCTTTCCTACACCGATTTTATCCTGCTCCGTTACGACACCGACGGCGGCGTGCGCTCTGCATCTGTCGATACCGTAAAGCTCAATCTTTTTAAAACGGCACTCGCTACACAGGTGCTTGAGGCGCTCGTTACACAGGATATCACCGTTTCCGTTCCAAGAGGAAACCTGCTTGGAGTTCTTTTCTTCTCAGGGATGGGAGGAGATGCACGCATCACGGCAAGGGTGGCAAACGGCATGCACGCACGCTTTAGAAGCGCCTTTACCACAGAGGGGATCAATCAAACGCGGCACGAAATTGGATTTTCCCTTGATTTTACCGCATATTATCTTCTTCCAACAGGAACGGAAAGACTTAGCTTCTCGGTAGATATTCCGCTCGGTGAAACGCTGATCGTCGGTGACGTTCCCGATTCCTTGACACAGATCAACCGTCTGAATGAGGAGATCAGCGAAATTGAAATTGACGATGCGGTGGATTTCGGGCATATCGTTTCGTAGAAAGTAATTTTTATTTACATTTTTATTGACAAAATCAAAAAAGCATGCTACAATGGGAGCATCAACTCCAAAAAAAGGACGACTAAAATGACACTTGGACAAAAGATCCGTGCTCTGCGAAAGGAAAAGAAGATGACGCAAAGCGTCTTGGCAGGCACCGAGATCACAAGAAACATGCTCAGCCGCATTGAAAGCGACGATGCACTTCCCTCCATTCCCACCCTACTCTATCTTTCGGAGCGTTTGCGCGTACCCGCAGGGTATTTTCTCTCCGAAAACGCTTCTTTGCTTGCTTACAAGAAGGAAGAATTCATGCCCGCTTTAAAGCACTATTATTCCCTGGGAAATTATAAAGAGGTCATCAGACTCTACCGCCGCGATTTTGACGAAGCCGACGACGAGCTTGCCTTTATCGTTGCAAGGAGTGCCGTTGAGTGTGCAAAAGATGCGCTTCACCGCGGTACGGTAAAAACGGCTGTTGAATACCTTTCTCTTGCAAAAGAAATGAAGGAGAAAACGGCATATGCCGACACCCGTCTTGATGCCCTCATCACGCTGATCTCTGCCGCGGTGGAAAACATTCAGATGCCCAAATTTGCCCTTGCAAGCTCAGGCTATGAAGCGCTTTCCGCCGACACCGTTTGGGAAGAGCTTTACCGCTATCTTACCGACAAAACGGCAGGCTACACCTTCCGCGATCCCGTGTTTGCCGCACACGTTTCCGCCAAAGCGCTGCTTTCGGCAGGCAAATATAAGGAAGCACTGTCGGCACTGACCGCGCTGGAGGAGCAAAAATCGACGCCTGGCTTTAGTGTTTTGGTGCTTTTCCGTCTTTATGGCGACATTGAAGCCTGCTACAAGGAGCTTTACAACTACGAGGAGGCATACCGATACGCCTCCAAGCGACTCTCGCTTTTGGCGGCATTTCGCGGGTAATTTCCTCCAAAAAGTTGATCTTTTCCTCTTGACAACATCATTTTCTTGTGTTAAAATAAGGTGTCGGAACACGTCTGTCTCGGTTCCCTTTTCTACAGAGAGTTCTCGCCATGGGCTGAAAGCGGGATGAAAAGTCGGGGCAGGTACCATCCGTGTATTGCTTTGCAATACCAACCAAATAGAAATGAAGTGAAAGTTCCGGGTGGAACCGTGCATTTTTCATGCACCCCGAAGCAACCAAATTTTTGGCGGCTTAGGGGTGTTTTATTTTCCCCGCCGCAAAACGAAGAAAGGACGGAAATCATGGCAATTATCAAGTTTCAAAACGGAAAAGAAGTAGAAGTTGCGCTTCCCGCAACCGTCTATGATGCTGCCAAGGCGGCAGAGCTCAACTCTCGCGACGTGGTCGCGGCAAAGATCGGCGACAATGTCGTCGCCCTCACGCACCCTCTTTCGGGATGCTGATGTCACACTGCTTACCTTTGCAGATGCGGAGGGCGAGCGTGTGTTCAACCATACCGCATCGCATATTCTCGCGCAGGCGGTCAAGCGTCTTTATCCCGAGGTAAAGCTCACCATCGGTCCTGCCATCGAGCACGGCTTCTATTATGACTTTGATGCCGACTTCGCCTTCTCTGCCGAAATTCTTAAGGCAATTGAGGACGAAATGAAGAAGATCGTCAAGGAGAACCTTATTCTTGAGCGCTCTGTCGCATCGCGCGAGGAGGCTCTCGAAAAAATGAAGGATGAGCCCTACAAGCAGGAGCTGATCCGTGAGCTTCCCGAGGATGCCGAGATCTCCTTCTACACGCAGGGCGAGTTCACCGACCTGTGCGCAGGTCCTCACCTCTTCTCTACGGGCGCTGTAAAGGCATTTAAGCTGCTTTCCGCAACGGGCGCATATTGGAGAGGCAATTCCGACAACAAGATGCTCAAGCGCGTCTACGGTACGGCATTCCCCTCGAAGGATGCCCTCAACGCTTACGTGACTGCACGCGAGGAGGCACAGAAGCGTGACCACAATAAGATCGGCCGTGAGCTTGAATACTTCACCACGGTGGACGTTGTCGGTCAGGGTCTTCCCATCATGCTCCCCAAGGGTGCGCGCGTCATTCAGCTTCTGCAGAGATTCGTCGAGGATGAGGAGCGCCGCCGCGGCTACCTTCTCACCAAGACCCCTCTTATGGCAAAGCGTGAGTTTTATAAGATCTCGGGCCACTGGGATCACTACCTCGACGGCATGTTTATTCTCGGCGATCCTTTAGACGAAACCAAGGAATGCTTTGCCCTCCGTCCCATGACCTGCCCGTTCCAGTATCAGGTCTACCTCAACCGTAAGCGCTCCTACCGTGACCTTCCCATGCGCCTTGGTGAGACCTCTACCCTCTTCCGCAACGAGGAATCGGGCGAGATGCACGGTCTTATCCGCGTGCGTCAGTTTACCATTTCCGAGGGACACCTCGTGCTTCGCCCCGATCAGCTTGCCGAGGAATTCAAGGGCTGTCTTGATCTTGCCATGTTTATGCTTGACGCTGTCGGACTCAAGGAGGACTGCTCCTTCCGCTTCTCGCAATGGGATCCCAACAACACCGCCAAGTACGAGGGCACGCCCGAGCAATGGGATGAGGCGCAGGGCATCATGAAGGAGCTTCTTGACGCAAATCTCGGCGAGGGCAATTACTCCATCGGTATCGATGAAGCCGCTTTCTACGGTCCGAAGCTCGACATCCAGATCAAGAATGTCTTTGGCAAAGAGGACACCCTCGTCACCATCCAGGTCGACATGCTTCTTGCAAAGAAGTTCGGCATGGAATATACCGGCTCCGACAACCAGCCCAAGACGCCTTATATCATTCACAGAACATCTCTTGGCTGCTACGAAAGAACGCTTGCGCTCATCCTTGAAAAATACGCAGGCGCACTTCCCATGTGGATCGCTCCTACGCAGGCGGTCATTCTCCCCATCAACCCAGACTTTGACGATTATGCGCGTGAGATCCAAGCCAAGATGGAAGCCGCTGATCTGCGCGTCGAGCTGGACTGCCGCAACGAAAAGATCGGCTACCGCATTCGTGAGGCACAGCTCTCCAAGGTTCCTTATATGCTCGTCGTCGGTGCAAACGAGCAGGAGGAGGGTACCGTTTCTATCCGTGCCCGCAAAGAGGGCGACGGCGGCACGATGAAGGTTGACGACATGATCGCTCGCTTTGTTGAGGAAGTCAAAACGAGGAAGCGCTGATGTTGATCTATCTCATTCGCCACGGCGAGACCGACTACAACGTAGCACGCCGCTTTCAGGGCATGTGGGTCGAGTCTCACCTGACCGAAAACGGAAGGGCGCAAGCGCGCGCAGCGTCCGCGCTTTTGAAGGACATTGCCTTCGATAAGCTGTACGTCAGCGCGTCGGAGCGCACACGCGAAACGGCAGCACTTCTCTTTCCCGCGCGGAATGACGCTGTGTACGACGATGACCTGCGTGAGATTCATATAGGTTGGCTGGCAGATCTCTACATTGACGACATCCGTAAAACACACGGAGAGCTGTATGATAAAGCCGTAAGCACCAGAGATTATTCTCCCTTTGGCGGAGAAACACTCGAGGAGCACAAAGCGCGCGCCAAGCGTGCTATGGACCGCGTGCTTGCTTCGGATGGCGAAACGGTTGCCGTGGTTTCCCACGGCGGCACCATCAAATGCCTTATTTGGGCGCTGACGGGCATCGAGCCGACCGCCACCGCCCTTCTTCCCAACTGCTCTTTCGCCGTTGTTGAGATCAAAAACGGTGTTGGTATGCTGAAGCAGTTTGGTCTTGTTCCCGACCCTGCAGCGAATGCCACCGAAGCATATTAAAAAATTTCAGCCCACGCGAAATCGCGTGGGCTGTTTCTTATTTGAGCTCTAAAAGCGCATCGGCGAGGCTTGCAAAATCGGCGGTGGAAAGCCGCTCTCCTCTGATCTTGTCCGAAAGCCCGATGGACGCGAGTGCGTTCGCCACCTCTTCCTTGGTGTAGGGGAGCTTTGCCGAGATGGCATTGACGAGGGTCTTGCGGCGCATTTCAAATGCCGCCTTGATGAGGGCAAAAAAGAGCTTCTTATCCTTAGGCAGATAGCGCGGCTCTTTATAAAGATCAATGCGCACGACGGCGGAATTGACCTTGGGGGCAGGGAGAAAAGCCGAAGCGGGAACGGTGAAAAGGCGACGTGTTTCTCCATAATAGCCAAGAACGGCTGTAATTGCGCCGTAGGTATCGTCGCCTGCCTTGGCACAGAGGCGCTGTGCTACCTCAGCCTGCACCATAACGGTGATGGAACGGAAGGGGACACCCGACTCAAGAAGCGCCATCAAAATGGGGGTGGTGATGTAATACGGAAGGTTGGCACAAACCGAAACCTCTCTGCCCTCCGAATGCTCGTCAACCAAGGCTTGCAGATCGACCTTCATCACGTCTTGATTGATCACGGTGACGTTATCATATTCTTCAAGCGTCTTAGCAAGAATGGGAAGAAGGTGGCTGTCGATCTCCACAGACACGACCTTGCCGTACCGCTCGGCAAGCTCCTTGGTGAGGCAACCGATGCCGGGACCGATCTCAAGGATCATGCTGTCTTCATTTTCGGTACACTCTTCCGCAATGCGCTCGGGAATCTCGCGGCGAATGAGAAAATTCTGCCCGTATTCCTTGCGCAGATGGGTGCCCTCGTCGCCGAGAAGGCTCTTTATGACGGATGGATTACAAAGATCCATAAAGGAATCCGCCTTTCTTGTTTTTTTCTAAAAAAACCTCAGATTTGCTCTTGACAAACGAGTTTTTTGATGCTATAATAATTAGGCTTGCTGGTATGGCTCAGTTGGTAGAGCAGTTGATTCGTAATCAACAGGTCATCGGTTCGAGTCCGATTACCAGCTCCAAAGGCTTCGCACAATCGTGTGGGGCTTTTTTTGTTGATGAATTTTGGTGGAAGCGCAAACAAAAAAATTTGATATTTTAATGAAAGAAAAAAGGCTTTATTTCATCCTTTTTTGCTTAGAGAGCTAAGGTTGAAAATCTACGATTTTCTCCATAGAATCAATTTTTGTTTGCGCTTCCACCAAAATTCATCTAACAAAAACATTTTTGAAAAAGGCGGACGAGAGTCCGCCTTTTTCTTTTGTTTTAAGCGAGAATAACCTTCTTATAGCTCTTCTTGCCGCGACGAAGCATGACACCTGCGCGAAGCGTGTCGGCGTCGAAGGTTGCCTTGATGTCGGTGATCTTCTCATCGTTTGCGGTAACACCGCCCTGCTCTACGGCACGGCGTGCTTCGCTGCGCGAGGGAACGAGCCCTGCGGAAACAAGAAGGGTGAGAATATCAGCCGAACCGTCGCGAAGGACGTCCTCGGCAAGCTCTACGGTAGGAACGTCGGCACCTGCACCGCCGCCGAAGAGTGCACGGGAGGATGCTCTTGCCTTTTCGGCTTCCTCTTCTCCATGGACGAGCTTAGTAAGCTCGTAAGCGAGGATATCCTTTGCCTCGTTGAGGCGGCTACCCTCCCAAGAATCCATTGCGTTGATCTCTTCGAGGGGGAGGAAGGTGAGCATGCGAATGCACTTGAGCACGTCCGCATCCCCTACGTTACGCCAATACTGATAGAAATCGAAGGGAGAGGTCTTGTTGGGATCGAGCCAAACGGCACCGCTTGCCGTTTTACCCATCTTCTTACCCTCGGAATTGAGAAGCAGGGTGATGGTCATGGCGTGCGCATCCTTGCCCAGCTTACGGCGGATGAGCTCCGTACCGCCAAGCATGTTCGACCACTGGTCGTCGCCGCCGAACTGCATATTACAGCCGTACTTCTGGAAGAGATAGAAGAAGTCGTAGGACTGCATGATCATGTAGTTGAATTCAAGGAAGGAGAGGCCTTTCTCCATTCTCTGCTTATAACACTCGGCAGAAAGCATGCGGTTGACGGAGAAGCAAGCACCGACCTCGCGAAGAAGCTCAATATAATTGAGTCCGAGCAGCCAATCGGCATTGTTGACCATGATCGCCTTATCCTCGCCAAACTCGATGAAGCGCTCCATCTGCTTTTTGAAGCAATCACAGTTGTGCTGAATGGTCTCTGCAGTCATCATGCTGCGCATATCGGTTCTGCCCGAGGGGTCACCGATATAAGCCGTACCGCCGCCGATCAAAACAACAGGGCGGTTGCCTGCCATCTGCAGACGCTTCATCAAGCAAAGCGCCATGAAGTGGCCGACGTGCAGAGAGTCTGCCGTCGGGTCAAAGCCGATGTAGAAGGTGGCTTTTCCCGCATTGACCATCTCTCTGATCTCATTTTCATCCGTTACCTGCGCGATAAGACCGCGGGCAACGAGCTCTTCGTAAATTTGCATAGTTATGTCCTTTCCTCTAGGGAATTCATTTCATACGGTATATTATACCTTCTTTTGATCGAAAAGTCAATAGATACTGATGGGATTGGGGGTATAAATTTCGGTCGTCAGGGTAGGATCCAAGGTGTTAACCGTTTCCATAAGCGCCCAAAGTGCGGGACGCTCTGTAAAATAATGCCCTGCCTCGATAAGATTGATATCGCTGTCCTGCATATTGTGGTAGCCAAGTCTTCCCGAAAGATAGGTATCTGCACCCGCTTCCCGTGCGATGGAAATAAAGTCCTTCCCTTCACCGCCCACAACGGCAACACGGCGGACAGAACGGGAAGCATCCGCGACGCAAACGAAGGGCACGCCCAAGGCACGCTTGACGTATTCCGCAAAGTCGGGAAGCGACATTGTTTCAGGAAGCGTACCGATGCGGCCGAGGGACGCCTCTCCCTCTCCAAGCGCAGAAACATCCGAAAGACCGATGGTTTTTGCCAAAACATCGTTGACACCGCCCGAAACACGGTCAAAGCGGGTATGGAAGGAAAAGGCACTTATCCCTGCCCCTGTCAAGCGAATCAGCTTTTTCCCCACAGGCTCGTCCACGGTGAGCGCAGACAGCTTTGCGAAAACGAGCGGATGATGGGAAATGATCACGTCCGCTTGGGTAGCAAGCGCGTGATCTACAACGCTGTCGGTGACGTCAAGCGCAAAGAGCACACGACGCACCTCCCTCTCGGGGTCGGGACAGCACATAAGTCCGTCGTTGTCCCAAATTTCGGAAAGCGACGGTGAAATTTTTTCGCAAAGAAGCGTATAAAGTTGTCTTACAGTCATGCTTCGAGCTCCTTTATCAAGGCGTTTAATGCGGAAAGATACTCTTCCTCGGCTTCATCGGGAGTGCCGCCCTTACGAAGACCGCGGCACTTCTTTTCCACGCCGCGCTTTTCCTTCTCCACCAGCGACACAAGCGCATCGCTCCTTTGCATGGTTTCGCGGCGGCCGAATGCCGCCTCCGTGCGTGTCAAGGAATAGACCTCCCCCGTATACTCAGCGGCAAAGCAAAAATAGCACTTGCCCTTTGCTATGGCTGTGCGCTCCTCCACGATGCGGAAGCCTTCCTTCGCAAGGTAATACCGCAAATCGGACGCATGCGTCATGGGCTGTAGGATCAAACGCAGCTGCTTATTCTTGACGAAGGGGGCAGACGAAAGAATGGAAACGATCAATTCACCGCCCATACCGCAAATGGCGATGTCGGTAAGTCCCTCGTTTTCCAAGCCCGAAAGTCCGTCGGTCAAGACGAGCTTTACCATATGAGAAACGCCCTCCGCCTCCACCTGCATCCGTGCGGCGGCAAGAGGACCGACGTTGATATCTGCGGCAACGGCGCGCGCGATCCGCCCTTTCTTACACAAAAAGACAGGCAGGAGTGCGTGGTCCGTACCGATATCGGCGAACACCGCTCCCTGCCTGACGAGTTCTGCCGCCGCGCACAAGCGCTTATCCGGCTCTCTCATGCTTATTTCGTGGCGATAAAGTCGTTGATCTTCTTGATCAGCGCATCTGCGTCGGTTGCATGCACAAGGCAAGCTGCCTCAATGCTTTCGCCTCTTGCAGAGGGGCAGCCAAGACAATGCATACCGATCTCAAAGAAGAACTGCGCAGTCTCGGGATACTGATCGAGAACGTCGCCAATAATAGAAGCTTTCGTTACCATGGTTTTTTCCATCCTTTTTGATTTATTTTTACACTTCTATTATACTACCCCGATTTCGGCTTGTCAAGTCCTCTTCCCCAAAAACTAAAGGCAAGTCTTAAGTTTTTCTTTCAGCTCTGCAATGATCCGCTTTTCAAGTCTTGATATGTAGGACTGCGAGATAGAGAGGCGATCGGCAACCTCCTTTTGTGTCAATTCCCGCTCTCCTGTGAGTCCGAAGCGAAGCTCTATGATCTCCCGTTCCCTCGGATGCAGGGCGGCTACCGTATTACGAACGAGCATCCGCTCCTCCTCTTCCTCCAGCTCCTTGCCCACGGTATCGGCATCGCTGCCGAGAACATCGGATAAAAGGAGCTCTCCGCCGTCGCCGTCGGTATGAAGCGGCTCATCGATCGATACCTCGCCCCGTCTTGCGCTTGCCTTCCGTAAAAACATCAAAATTTCGTTTTCAATACAGCGCGAGGCGTAGGTGGCAAGCTTGATCCCTTTATCGGCGCGGAAGGTGCCTATTGCCTTCATCAGCCCCAAGGTACCGATAGAGATCAGCTCCTCGGGCCCCGCTCCCGTGCTTTCAAAGCGCTTGGCAATATAGGCAACAAGGCGTAAGTTATGCTCCACGAGCAGATCTCTCGCGCGGGGATCGTCCTCAAGATGTGCAAGGGCTTCGCTCTCCTCCTCGGGCGTCAAGGGGCGTGGTAAGGTATCCGCGCCGCCGATATAGTAGACCTCGTTTTTTCGAAGCACGCGCCGCAAAAACGCAAGCACGCGTGCAAAAATTCCATATTTTTTCATCTTCTGACCTCTCCAATCTTTTTTTCCTTGATTCTGCCGTAAAGGAGCGCCGACGGTAATAAGCCGCGGCAACCGCCAAAGGAGGTGCCGCCTCCCGTATAAAGCGCTACCCAAACATCAAGGCTCGCTCCGTCTGTTGAGAGGATCACCTCGTTTGGACGAAAAGCAAGCAACAGTCTTTCCTCACCGACACCGCGCATGGGCAAAAGCCGACATCGCGCCGCGAGTGACGGATCCTTTGGAATACGGATTCCCGTTTCCCGTGCGGCACATAAGACCTCCTTCGGCAACACCGTACGCAAGGCATCGGCTGAAACCAGGATGGCGCCGCGCCCCGTTATGGGGTCCTTTAATGTGCAACCGCTGTCTACAAGGAGCGGCAGCGTCACCGACCGCTCTCCGTAAACGACGCGGGCATTTACGCTGTGCGGAAGACCGCCGCCGAGAAGTCCCGTGATCCCCCGTAAGAGAAAATACGTCAAAAATCCAATGATGAGAACGGCGTCGGCGGGGCGAAGCAGAAAATCCGTCCGCGTGCCGAACGCCCCCTCCAAAACCGAGAAAAGCGCATCGATCCCCCCGCCGAGCAGGATAGAGGAAAAATAAAAAAGCAAAAACGTGCGCAAAAAAAATCCAAAACCGCCGCCTTCGTTTCCAAAGGCAATAAGAACGAGCAAAAGAGATAAAAGAACGCCGACTGTGATATGTAGGGCACCCGGGAAGGAAAGAATGACGGCAAGCACAGAATAAATGCCGCCGAGTGCGGATGCGAAAAACACACGTCTTCTTTTATACTTGATATGCATAACCCTGCCCGTTAAGGAAAGAGCAAGAAGATTCATGACAAGATTAGAGAGAAAAAGCGTATCTGCGTATAGGATCTGTAAATTCATTTTTACGCCCCCTTTGCTTCATTATAGCCTGCACTCTATGCCTTTTCTGTCGATTTTCGATGGGAAGTGTTTTTTTATTTTTTGTTTTCTCTTGTCAAGGCGATCTTTTTATGCTACAATATAAAAAACGAACAACAAGGAGCAGATATGAAAACGCCGATTTCTCAAAAAAAGCTGTTCTTTCTTGATATGGACGGCACGATTTATTTGGATAAAACCGTATTTCCAGACACCCTTCCCTTCCTCTCTGCAGTAAAGGAAAAGGGCGCGCGGTACCTCTTTTTGACGAACAACTCCTCAAAGAGCGTTAAGGCGTACGTAGAAAAGCTTGCGGGAATGGGAATTGCGGCGACTGAGGACGATTTTTTGACCTCCACCGATGCGACCATCGTTTACCTGAAGGCGCATTATGCCGAAAACCCCAAGATGTACGTCTTTGGCACAGCCTCCTTTTTTGAACAGTTAAAGGGCGCAGGACTCAACGTGACGACTTCTCTTTGCGACGATATCAAGGTGCTGGTCATGGGCTTTGATACCGAGCTTACGTTTCAGAAGCTTGAGGACGCCTGCATTCTCCTCGGTCGCGGCGTGGATTACATTGCGACCAACCCCGACTACGTTTGTCCGACCTGGTACGGATCGGTGCCCGATTGCGGATCGATCGCGGGGATCTTAAAGACAGCGACGGGACGCGAGCCGCGCTTTATCGGTAAGCCGCACCCCGAAATGCTCCTCTTGGCATTGGAAAAGGCAGAACTTTCAGCCGACGACGCCTTGATGATCGGCGACCGCGTATATACCGATATCGCATCGGGCGTCAACGCAGGAGTCGATACCGTGCTTGTCCTTTCGGGGGAAGGAACGGTAAAGGACGCCGAGGTCTCCGACAAAAAGCCGACCTACATTATGGACGGCATCGGCGACGTTATGAGAGAATTTTTGAAGTAAGAATAAACCGAAAGCCCCGAGGCTAAGCAAAAGCTTCGGGGCTTTTTTCTTTTTTATACGCTAAAAATGCAGAGAAAAATATTTTTTAGCCCCAAATAGTCCGTTTCGACAAAATGAGAGCGTATTTTTATGCAAAGCGAGAGATTATATCCGCCATTTTTTCGTCCTTTTTCGGCTCTTGTTGCAAACATGCGGGTTTTCTCGATCTGTTTTTCCATATTATTCCATTTTCCTTTTAAAAGCCCCCGCTTTTTGCAACAAATTTCGATGTGCATACCGTGCTATACTGAAAGCACCGCCAAAAGCAATAAAGGCGGCAAAACGAAAGGAAGAACAAAATGGACACAACGGAAAATGACAGTCTCGCACGGCGCATGCAAAAGAATGGGGAGCATCCCGTCCTATGTATGCGGCGAGAGGAAGGAGATGCGGTGTTTTGCTATCTTGTCGCCGTCAGCGATGCGTCTCCCGAGCGGTATTCGGTCTACGCGGAATACAAGGATGCCAAAAGACACACGCTGGGAGAGATCCCTCACTTTTCAAGCGACAGAGATACAGCAGAAAGCTTTTGCAGCATGCTTGAGCGATTTGGGATCACGCCGCTTTCCTTGGAAGCGGTTTACGAGGATATGTATACGCCCTAGATCTCCTCATCGAGAACCAAAGAGCTGTAACCAATCAAGCACACCTTCAACGCCACCGGCACCCGCGAGGAGAAGGATACACCCCCGCCCTGCGGCATCCGTCAAAAAGCGTGCCGCGTGACGGTAGTCGGGAAGATAGGCGATGCCTGCGCGCTTGGCAAGGAGCTCGGACGAAACGCTCTCATCCTTCTCTTCTCTTGCGGCATAAATGGGCAACACTCCCGCAAGGTGCGGCAAGCGAAGCGCGTATAAATACTCCTCAAAAAAGGATTTTGTACGGGAATAGGTATGCGGTTCAAAAACGAGAGCCAGGGGTCTAGCGAAACGGGATGCCGTTTTAATGGCAGAGATCAGCTCCTTGGGATGATGTGCAAAATCAAGATAAAGGGGGACACCGCGCAGATATCCGCGCTTTTCCATACGGCGTGAGATGCCGCGAAAGGCGCAAAGTCCCTCGACAATGTCGCGGTCTGAAACACCGAGAGAGGCGCAAAGTGCTGCAGCTCCCAGGGCGTTTTCCACTTGGTAAGCACCGAGCACCGAGAGGAAA
>SVTN01000009.1 GCA_015063765.1 Oscillospiraceae bacterium
GTGCGGCTGAGAGAAGATGGGCATGCCGTCTACGTTGATGACTACGCTGTCGGACACGTCCCAATTGGAGGAGGCGCCGTCACAGTAATAGCCGTACTTTGCGCCGTTCCATACGAGCTCGTCAAGCTCGGCGTAGTTGTGATGCATACGGTTGAAGCGCTCGGGCGTCGTTTTGGGGTTTGCGTTGCCGCCGAGAACGTAAATGGCACCGCCGTCGCGGAGTAGACTCATGAAATTGTGGAAATAGTTGTAAGCGATCTCGGCATCTCTGACGTTGAACTGCTCGCCAAGCTCGTAGCTCTTGACGTCCCAGCCCCAGCCCACCGAAACGGAGGAATAGGAGCAGCCCTCTACGGTGTTATGGAGGATCTTGATGCCGTCCACCATGCCGCTGTAAATGCAGGGCGCGGCGGGGGCGTCGTAGGCGATATTTTCAAAGTAGTTGTTTTCGATGCGCGTCGCGCGCGTGCGGTTTTTGGGGTCGTCCCATTTGTAGGAGGGGTTTCCGACGGTGACGCCCGAGGCGCCGATGTTGCGGAATTTGCAATCCTTGACCGTGAAGCCTGAGGAGGTGTTGACCGACTGTACCCCGTTGCCGCCGACAGCGTTAAAGGAGCAGCTCTTTACGGTAAAGTTGCGTGTATCCTCCGCAAGGACGGCGGCGTGGCGGAGTCTGCCGATGCCGCGAAGGGAGTTTGCCTGCCCCCCGATGCACGCGTGCTCCGACATGTGCTTGGAGGTCACGCCCGTGAAGGCGAGGTTTTCAAGAGTGAAGTTTTCAAGTCCCTCGACGGAGATGAGATTTTCCAGCCGCGCGTATTCGACCGCGAAGCGGTTGATGCTCATATCCTCGGGGAGAATCAGGGACAGACGCCCCGTTCTGTGGTCGTAGGTATAGGAGTTGATCTCGTTAAGAAAAGAGGGAGAATTGCGGAAGAGGGTCACGCGCTGTCCGATATTGAGAATGGCGATGCACTTTTCGCAAAGAAAATCCATCTCGCCGTCAAGGAAGGTAACGAGCGCATAGGGCTCTCCCTTTACGTCGACCGTATCGTCAAGAAGAACGTCCTTTACGTGCAAGACGGCGTATTCCCACTCAATGCACATAAGAAGCTCGCAAGCACCGATGCCGCCCTCCTTTAGTTGCGTTGCGATGGGAAGGGGGACGTAGAGCCCCTTTCTTTTTTTCTCGCCGCTTCGTTCGTCTGCCGTTAGGGGGAAGGGATTTTTCCATGTGGGGCTTTTGGCGTTTTTGAGGGGAAGATAGCCGTTGACGAGAAGCTCACGGAAAACGGGATATTTGCCGTTTTCATCGGCGGGAAAATCATAGGTGTAGTGTCCCGGCTTGCCCACGACGGGGGTAAGCTCCTTGCCGAAGACGTGCCCAAAGGATTGCACCGTCGTTCCCGAGGGGAATTTTCCGCGTAGGGTGATCTCGAGAGAAAGAAGCTCTGGGTTTTCCTTGGCGGATAAGACAAAGGGCCGGTTTAAGCTGTACTGTCCGCCGTCCAGCTCAACGATGAGCTTATCGTGTCTTCCTGCGTCCCTTGCAGCCTTTGCAACCGAGAGAATCAGCTCTCTTGCTTCCTCAAAGGACGAGGCGCTTTGTGTTTTGCACTGAATGCGGTTAAGCGTAATAGCCATGCTGTTCTCCTTTAAACGATGAGCGTGGAGCCTGCCTTGTCGCGAATGGCTTTTGCTTCGGGGTAGGCTTCGAGAAGCGCGTCAAGACCGTCTTCGACCTTGATATAGTTTTCGGTGATCACGTCACGCGAGGGAATGTGCGTAGACGGATGGATGGTTGTGGTCGAATAGATGTTTTTAAAGGTGTTGTGATAGGAGAGTGCCTGCGGGTGCGGCTGCGAGAAGATGGGAATCGAGCAGCCGATGATGACGCTGTCGCGCACCTCCCAGTTGGATGCCGAGCCGTCACAGTAGTAGCCGTATTTTCCGCCGAAGCTGCCTGCCTCGCTGATGGCGGCAAAGTTGTCGTGCATGCGGTTGAAGCGGCGGTCGCAGGACAGGCGGTTGCAGTTGCTTCCCAAGACGTAGATGGCACCGCCGTCGCGCAGACGGTCCATATAGTTGTAGATGTAGTTGTATGCGATCTCAGCATCTCTGATGTTGATGCTTTCGCCAAGCTCGTACGACACGGGATCCCAGTTCCAACCCACCGACATGCCCGAATACGCGCAGTTTTCGATGGTGTTGTGAAGGATCTTCAGTCCGTCCACCTGACCGATATAGATGCAGGGGCAGGCGGGATACTCGTAGCCGATTTTCTTGAAGATGTTGTTTTCTACGTGCGCCGCATAGGTGCGGTTCGAGGGATCGTCCCAAGCGTTGACGGCGTTGCCGATGGCGACGGCAGACATGGAGATCCATTCAAAGGTGGAGTCCTTGACCGTCGTGCGATAGGAGTCGTCCGCGACCTTGACACCGTAGCCGCCAAGCTCCGCGAAGCGGCAGTTTTTGACGGTAAGACCGCGCACGCTCTTGGCGAGGACTGCTGCCGTCGTAAAGCGACCCGCCTTGCCCTCCTCATAAAGGCCGAGCACGCCGTTTGCCTGATAGGTGTACATGGGGTGATCGCAGGGGAAGCAGGCGGTCGCGCCCGCAAAGCCGATGCCGTCGATGGTGAAGTTATCCACGCCGTCGATGATCAAAAGGTTCTCAAGCGCGGGATATTCGACCGCGTGATAACGCATGTACTTTTTGTTTTCGGGATCAAGGTAGAGTGTGCCCTTTGCCGCGTCGTAGGCGAAGGTGTTTTCTTCAAGATATGCGGGAGTGTTTTGGAAGAACATCTCGCGGTTTCCGATGTTCAGGATCTTCGAGCAGTTACGGCAGAAAAAATCCATCTCGCCGTCCTTCAAAACAACGAGGGCATAGGTGACGCCGTTTTCCACGCGCGTTGTCTTAAGGTCGATCTTCTTGACGTGCAGAATGGTGTAGACCCATTCGATGTACATCACAAGCTCGGTCGCTCCCATAGGGGCAGAGGCAACCTTTTCCGCAATGTCGATGGGCGCCCAGAAGCCCTCGCGCAGGTTGTTGCCCTGTCTTTCCTCGTCGGTGAGGGGGTCGAGGTTGCGCCAGACGGGCGACACGGTCATGGGGATGCGGCGGAAATTGAGAAACAGCTCGCGGAAGCGAGGATATTTCTTTCCCTTTTCCTTTTCAAACTGATATGTAAAGTATTCTTTACCTTTTGCCTGTACAAAATCCGCGCCGTTCAAGCGAACGAGCGAGTTGATCTCCGCGGCACCCGGATACGCGCCGCGCAGGGTGATGTCAAGAGAGGAAAGCTCGGGGTTTTCCTTGGTGGAAAAGACGAGAGGCTCGGTGACGGTGTGACGGTAGCCGGGAATGACGACCTCGATCTTGTCGTGCCGTCCTGCTTCCTCTGCTGCCTTTGCTGCGGTTAAGATCTGCTCTCTAACCGAGCGAAGATCGGTGTGTTCTGCGCTCGTGCGCTCCTCACGGTGAAGGGTAATAGCCATAGCGGTTCTCCTTTTTGATCAAAAGATGAGGGTACAGCCCGCGTTTGCCTTGATCTCGGCGGCGACGGGATACTTCTCAAAGAGGGCGCTTTCACCCTCTTCTACCATGTGGTAGTCATAGACAAGACAGTCACGCTCGGGGGCGTGCGTGCCGGGTCTTACGGGAGTCGTGGAATAGATATCGTGATGGTGATCGTGATAAGCGAAGGCGGAGGCAACGGTGTGCTGAGAGAAGACGGGGGTGAGGCAGTTGACGATCACGCTGTGGGAAACGTCCCAGTTGGTGGAGGAGCCGTCACAGTAATAGCCGTACTTCGAATGGTCACCGCGCGTATCAAGGCAGGCATAGTTGTCATGCATGCGGTTGAAGCGCTCTGCGCAGGTGTCGGGATCGACGTTGCCGCCGACCACGTAGACGGCGCCGCCATCGCGGAGCACATCCATGTAGTTGTGAATGTAGTTGTAGGCGATCTCGGCGTCGCGGATGTTGCAATCCTCGCCAAGCATAAAGCCGGCGCGCGACCAACGCCATCCCACCGACATTGCGGAATAGGCACAGCCCTCAATGGTGTTGTGCAGGATTTTCAGGGTGTCGACCATGCCGATATAGATGCAAGGTGCCGAGGGATATTCGTAGGCGATATGGCGGAAGAGGTTGTTTTCCACACGGATGGCAAAGTTGCGGTTTTTAGGATCGCCCACCCAGTTGTTGGCAGGGTTGCCGATCGTGAGGGCACACATGCCGATGTCCTCAAAGAAATTTCCCTCTACCGTCACGGCGGAGGAGCTGTCCACAAACTGCAAGCCGTTGCCGCCAAGCCCGCGGAAGGTGCAATTTTTGACGGTCATTCGGCTGACGTCCGATGCAAGAATGGCGGCATGGGGAAGACGGCGCGCACGGGTCTCACAGTTTCCTTGACCGCTGTAATAGAAGTTGTCGCAGATGAATTTTGAGGTCGTGCCCGAGAAATGAATGCCGTCAACGGTGAGGTTTTTCATTCCGTCGAAGATGAAAAGGTTTTCAAGGGTGGGACACTCAATGGCATGATAGCGCATGTTCGCAATGTCGTGCGGATGGACGTAAAGCACGCCGCTCTTTGCGTCGTAGGCGAAGGTGTCCTCCTTTTCCCCAATGTAGGCGGGGCAGTTGCGTAAGAACACCTCGCGGTTCATGATGTTGAGGTTCACGTGGCAGTCGTGGCAGAAGAGCTTCATGTCCTCGGGATCCACCTTGATGAGCGCGTAGGTCTCGCCGTTTATCTCCTTGGTGTCCGTGAGGTCAACGCCCGTGACGTGCATGGCGGAGAACTGCCATTCGACGTAGATGACCAGCTCGGTCGAGCCGATCTCGCTCTCTGCGAGCCGCTTTGCGATCTCCATGGGGGCGTAGAAGCCGCGGCGGTCGGTACCGTCTCTGTCCTCTGCGGTGAGCGCGTCGAGGTTGCGCCATGCGGGGGATCTTGCCATGTCAATGCGCTTGTAGTTGAGGAGAACATCGTGGAAGCGAGGGTATTTGCCGTCCTTCTCCTTTTGAAACCTGTAGGTGAAATAAGGGGTGTCCTCCACTTGGGTGAATTCCGCACCCTTGATGAGCTTGAGCGCTTGGATATAAGAGCGGCGCTCGTATTTGCCCTTTATGGTGATGTCAAGCGACAAAAGCTCGGGGTTTTCCTTTGCGGAAAGCACAAAGGGCTCGTCGATGTTATAAACGGCGTGTCCGAGCTCCACCGTCAGCTCCTCATGCTTTCCCTCCTCGGCGACTCTTTTTGCCGTTTGAAGGATGGTTTCCCTCACCTCGGCAAGAGATTGGTATTCGTTTTCCGCGGTGACGGTTTTGTTTAACGTGATTTCCATTGCGTTTCTCCTTTAATACTTCAGGTTGCAGCCTGCCGCAGCCTTGATCTCTTTGGCAACGGGGTACTCTTCGTACAGCGCGTCCTCGCCCTCTTCGACGACGTGGCAGTCATAGAACAAAACGTCGCGTCCGGGTGCATGGAAGTCTTTTCTGTGATAGGTGGTGGAGTAGTTGTCGAAGAAATGGTTGTGATAAGAGAGTGCAAGGGGATGATGCTGGGAGTAAAGGGGGGTCGCACAGTTGATGATGACGCTGTGGCGCACCTCCCAGTTGGAGGTCGCTCCGTCGCAATAATAGCCGTATTTCGAGCCGTCGCGGCGCACGTCAAGGCGTGCGTAGTTGTCGTGCATGCAGTTGAAGCGCTCAGCGTGGATTTCGGGATCCGCATTGCCGCCGACGACGTAGATCGCACCGCCGTCACGAAGGACGTCCATATAGTTGTGGATATAGTTATAGGCGATCTCGGCGTTTCTGACGTTGCAGAATTCGCCCTTGGTGTATTTGACAGGCTCCCAGCCCCAGCCGATCGACATAGCGGAATAGGCACAGCCCTCAATGGTGTTGTGCAAAATCTTCAGGGTGTCGACCATGCCGACGAAGATGCAAAGGGCGGTGGGATATTCGTAGGCGATGTGGCGGAAGAGATTGTTTTCAATACGAATGTTGAAGTTGCGGTTCTTTTCCTCTTCCCAATGCGATGTCGGGTTGCCGATCGAGAGGGCGCTCATACCGATGTTGTCAAAAAGGCAGTCCTTGATCGTTGCCCCGCGTGAGGAGTTGAGAAGAAGCACGCCGTTGCCGCCAAGGTCGGTGAAGGCACAGCCGCGGACGGTGAGATTTCTCGTGTTCGAGGCAATGAGAGCGGCATGAGGGAGTCTGCCTGCGCGCTTGACGTTGTTTGCCTGACCCGAATAGTATAGCTCGCGGCAGAGGTGCTTCGACGTCGTTCCCGTGAACTCAATGTTCTCAAGGGTGAAGTTTTCAAGTCCCTCGAGGTAGAAGAAGTTTTCGGCAGACGGATACTGCACGAATTGACCCGTAAGATTGTCCGCATCCTTCGGAAGCAGGTAAATGATGCCGTTTTTGTAGTCGTAGGCGAAGGTGTCGGGCTCGGTGAGCAGGGCAGGGGAGTTGGCAAGGAAGGTTTCGCGGTTCTTAATGTTGAGGATCCTGTGGCAGTCGCCGCAGAAGTGATCCATTTCCTCGCGCACGGGGATGGCGCGCACATACTTGACACCGTCAAAATCACAGGTGTCGTTCATGTCAATGCGTTCGATATGGGTGGTGAAGAACTCCCACTCCACGTGCATGGTCAGCTCAAGCGCGCCGAGGGCGTCCGTTGCGATCTGCTCGGCGAGCGCCGCGGGAATGTAGAAGCCCGCACGCTTTGTTTCACCCTTTCTCTCGGCGTCGGTCAAAAGGTCGGGGTTGTGCCACATAGCGCTCTTCGCCATGGGGATGGAGATGGCGTTTAAGAAAAGATTGCGGAAAAGGGGATAATTTCCGTCCTTATCCTTCGGAAGCTGATATTTTAAGTAGGGCTTACCTTCTACACGCTCGAAGGCGGGAAGCTCGATGCGCTGAAAGTTATAGATGCGCGGACGGTCGCCGTTCTTACCGCGCACCGTGATGTCAAGCGACAAAAGCTCGGGGTTTTCCACCGCCGAGAGGGTGATGGGGGCGTCAAGATAATGCCAGCCCCCTTGAATATCGATGCAAAGGGTGGCGTGACGGTCACTTTCCTTCGTCTCGCGTGCCATGGCGAGGATGCTCTCCTTGAGCATGGAGAGGTCTTTTACGTCTTCCTTTGTTCGGATGAACTGCTTTACGTTGATTGCCATAAGGATACTCCTTTGTTTTCGCATGTGTGCTTTGCATGCGTATCAGCCTCGCGTGCGCAACGCGTGCGCGCGCGACACTTTTTCCTTATTATAACAGACGGTTTTCGCAAAGTCAACAAAAAAGCGAGATTTTATGCCGATTTTTTCGTATTTTTTTCAATAAAAAAGGAACGGAGAAGGTTCTCCGTTCCTCATGATGTAATTTAGGATTACTTTTCGATGGACTCGCCGTTGAAGATCTTGACGGCATCGGGGTTGATGGTCATCAGGATGCAGTTGCCGTTGACGTACTTGGATTCCTCAGCGTCAGCGAGAAGCTTCTTGATGTCCTCGTTCTCGTCCATAGCCTTCTCAAGATCCTTGTCGGAAGCAAACTCCCAAACAACTGCGGTGGAAAGTCCCTGGGTGATGCCGCCGATGATGGTGCCGAGTGCGCTGTCGCTCTCTTCCTTCTTGACCTGGAAGGTGTGGATGGTGTAGGTGATCTCGCCGTCCTCAAGCTTGACGGTGCCGGTCGCTTCGTTGTCTTCATTCTTGAGCTCATAGCCGTTCTTCTCAAAGTTCGACTTGATGGAGCCGAAGGAAGAGCAGGAAACGAGGGCTAAGGTGCAAAGCACGAGCGCCATAGCGAGTGCGATGATCTTGACTGTCTTTTTCATGTTGTTTTTCCTCCTGAAACCAAAATATTGGTATCATCATTATAGCACGGCGTGGGAATTTTGTCAAGCAAAAACGGGGAGAAAAGCGAATATTTAAGAAAGAAAAATAAGATTGCATATTGACAAACCCTCTTGCCGTCTTTATAATAGATGCGGTTTGAAAGCAACGGGGAGAAGAAAAAGAAATGGACAACGTAAAAAAGCAATCGGGCTTTTTTGCCTTTTTGAAAAAGAATGTCGTGGCGGTGATCGCGCTTTTTGCGGCGATCGTGACCTCTATCATCGTGCCGCCCGACAAAGCATATCTTGACTACTTCGATTATAAGACCTTGACCTGCCTTTTTTGCGTGCTTGCCGTGGTGTGCGCGCTGAAAAACATCCGCTTCTTTTATCTCTTGGCACGCAAGTGCGTGGAGCTGTTTCAGAATGCGCGGATGAGCGTGCTTGCCCTCGTGTACATCACCTTTATCGGCTCGATGCTCATTGCAAACGATATGGCGTTGCTTACATTTTTGCCGCTCGGTTTCCTCGTTTTGACAACCACCGGTAAGCAAAAATACATGGCTTTTACCTTTATCATGCAGAACATCGCCGCCAATCTCGGTGGCATGCTCACACCCTTCGGCAATCCGCAAAACCTGTATCTTTACAATTTCTTCCGTATCCCAAATCTTGAGTTTATGGGGATCATGGCGCCGCCCTTCGTGCTCTCGATCCTGCTCATCACGGTGTGCTGCATCGTGTTTGTCAAGCCCGAGCCGTTAGAATTGACGGGGGAGAGCGTTTCTCTGCCTCCTGTGCGGACGACGATCTATCTTTTGCTGTTTGCCTTTTCCATCTTCATCGTCTTTCGCGTGATTCCCTTCTGGTGGGGACTGATCGTCATTCCGCTCTTTTTGCTCTTTATGGACAGACGGGCACTCCTACAGGTCGATTATCCCTTACTCTTCACCTTTGTCTTTTTCTTCATCTTTTCGGGAAACATGGCGCGCATCGGCGTTGTACGGGAGTTTTTCTCCTTCCTTCTCGATAAGAACACGCTTGTGTTCAGCGCACTTTCCTGCCAGATGATCAGTAACGTCCCCTCGGCGATCCTGCTCTCGCAATTCACAGAAAACTATGCCGATCTTTTGGTCGGTGTCAACATCGGTGGCGCGGGCACGTTGATCGCGTCGCTTGCCAGCCTGATCACCTTCCGTGAGTACATCAAGCACAACCCCGGGAAAACCAAGCGGTATCTTCTCGAATTTTCGGCGTTCAACTTTGGATTTCTCATCCTCCTCACGGTGTTTATGTCTTTCTGGAATGTTTGGTTTTAACAAAAAGCCCTGCGGCCGGCGCAGGGCTTTTCTCTTGACAACACCTTTCCTTTGTGCTATAATGAAAGCAACGGGGTCGCTTGGCTTCGATTATCCTCAAAAAGGAGATCTTGTGATGAAAAAAGGCTTTATTCGGTTGTTGTCCTTGGCGCTTGCCTTGGTGTTGATTTGTGTCGGCATGGTGTCCTGCAACGACGGAAAGAAAGAAGGTGCTTTGCTGGGTCGTCAACCGCAAAGCTTCAACGATATTTATAAAAGCGATCTCAAGAGAGATACTGCCGACGGATATACCTTTTATGAGGAGATCACTCTGTCTGCTGTGGCGGGTACGACCTCCGGCGAATACGGCTTTTTGCGTTATCGGGAGAAGGGGACGGGAAACTTTTGCGTATATAACGTGGAGTCTGACCGCACCGTACTGTCTGTTCCCGCATCAAGCGTGAATTCGATTGAGGACGTGGTGTTGCAAGACGGCTACATCGTTGTTTTGAAGAAGGATAGCGAAAAGACCTCTACCCTCGTTTATGATGAAGCGGGTGAGTTCCTTGCCAGCACCGACGGCGTGCACATTGTCAGCGCTTTCGATCAGGGCTTTCAGCTTGGCGATAAGCTCTATTACATGAAGGATGGCAAGGTGAGTAAGACGTATACGGTCCCGCCCTTTCTCTCCCTCAATCAAAGCAACTGCGTTTTTACAGACAAGTATCTTGTCCGTTTGACGGGCAGCAGCGTCATATATTACAATGAAAAATTCGAGGAAGTCGCATGCTATGAAATGCCGCGGGCGGGCTGTGTGAATGCCGATACATGGGTCCTCTCGGGTGGCAAGGTGCTTTTCATGGGCATTCACGCTGTTGAGCCGATGGAAAAGGATTTTGACTACTACTATGCGACGAGCTATTCGGGCGCAAATTATAAGGCGAAGATGCATTATGAGCTTTACGATCCCGAAACGAACACCGTAAAGGAGCTTTCCTTTGGTTTCGCTGTGGCGAATGTGATGCGCGCGAAGGATTCTCTTGATTACTTACAGGAGGGAGTCGACAACGTCCTCAGCTATTACGTGATCAAGGATGGCGTGATCGATCGTTCCGTGGCTCACTACGTGACGCTTGACAACGATGCAAATCCCGTGTTTTCGCTGGACAGCTTCGTTGACGGGCAGCGCGGTATGATCGCACCGTTAGAGGGAAGCGGAAACTATTATGTTTCGACCAATACCGGCTATACCGTTCTTTCACCCAGCGGCGAGATCTTAAAGGAGCTGCCGAGTGTGGGAACGGTCAAGGACTACGGATACTATTGGGATCAAAAGATCTATAACAACGATTTTAATCTGGTGAAGGATCTTTCGGGCTACAATGTTCACTACAGCTATGTAGATGTGTCCGGCGCGATCATGTATTGGAAACAAAAGGGCAACGAAAGCCAGTATTTTATCTACAATAAGGCAGGAGAAAATCAAATCATTGCGCCCGAAGGGTATTCGGTGCTCATGGTTGAGCTGCTTTCCGGATATTACAAGGTGACTCTGGAAAATCAAAAGACCTATGCGCCGCGTTACAATTTCCATGCCTTTGACGGGGAGTGCCTTCTTTCTGTAGAAAGATCCGTTACGGTTCTTTCCGAGGGCGATTCGGCGATGCTTGTTCGCTATTATAACGATGAGGGCGAGGTCGTATACGGCCGCTTTGCTCGCTGATCATTTCTTTTAGTTAAAAACCCTCCGCGGTATAGCCGCGGAGGGATCTTTTATATTTGATTATTTGAGGGAAGCGAGGATCTTAAGACCTTCTTCGACAATGCGTTCGGCGGCGCCTGCCTTGAAGTTCGAGCTTCTCGCTTCGTACCCGCCCTCCTCGTAGGAGTCCTTCATGGGGAAGTAGCCCTTCGCGTTGTTGGTGTTGCAGGTGGGGATGACCATGCGCCAGCCCTCCGCCTCTTTTAAGCCTCTGCCGACACCCGTAAAGGGCTCACCGGGGATGCCGAAGAGGGCAACGGGACCGATGGCAAGGGCAGACAGCGGCATCGGGAAATTGTCGGGCGCGTTTTCAAGGCGCACCATTCTGCCTGCCTCGGCAACCACGGTGGTGAGCATCATGGCTTCAAAGGGGATGAGATCGTCGCGGCCCGCCTCGTGCAGGTCGTTGTACTTGTGCGCGAGCACAAGCTCCTCTGCGGTCGCCTTGTTGGAGGGGATATCCACCGTGACGTTTTTGGTGCGGATGCTGTCAACGTCGACGTATTCCACCTTATCAAAGGCGGAAAGCACCGCGCCCGTCACGACGCGTGCGATATGGCGTGCATGACCGTAGCCGCGGGAGCAGCCGTCAAAGTCGTGGAACATATCGTTGAAGTCACCCTTGGTGGGATGGACGTTCACATGGTTGACGTCGCCCTGTGCGCCGTTGAAAAGAATGCACTTGACGTTGTCGATCGCCTTTTCGGTACAGCGGCGGGTCATAGCGGGCCAGTCGCCCGAGATACCCGTTCCACCCACGACGTCGGGGTGGTTGGCGAAGTTGATGAGGAGCAGAGTGTCCTTGCCCTCGCGGTCAAAGCGGAGCAGGTGCACCCTTTCGTCCGTTTCGCCGATGGGGGCAATAATGTCGGGGTTGTCTACGCCGGGGTTGGTCTTTGCCGTGCCGTCCTTCATGCGGTAGCGGCGGATAAAGGCAACGTTCTTTGCTTCGCGCGTGCCAAAGCCCATTTTTGCGGGGGCAAGGTCGGCGATGGCGAGGCGGGCGACATCCTCCACCTTGTGGGAAAGGTAGCCAACGTAAGACTTGTTCAAGGGGTTCTCGCAATTTGTGCGCGTGTTGGGTCCCTGATGGGTGTGGGTCGCGTGGATGTAGACATCCTCTACGGCGATGCCTGCCTTTTCGGCGATCGCTGCGCGCCAAGGATCGGCGATGTCATCGTAAAGCCCAAGCGTATCGAGTGTGATCAAAACGGCAGTCTTTTTTCCGTCCGAAACGGCGAGCGCGCATGCCTCAAGAGGATCGAGCACGGTATCTGCAATGCGTTCGACAAAATAGCCCGAAATATTGACGCCGAGCGGCGGGGTGATGTCGATGCGCGCGTAGCCTGCTTTGAGCGTGTTGTTTGCCATGGGGAAGTACCTCGCTTTGCAATTTTCATTTTTCGCTTTTACTATAGCACGGCTTTTTTTAAATGTCAAGCGAAATGTGTAAAAAAACACAATTTTTTCGTAAAATTCTGCCAAGCAAAGCGAAAAAAGAGCACGGGCGTGCCGTGCTCTGAAAATCAGTTGGGATAAAAGGGCTTTCGTTCTTCCATCAGATCGGACAGCACGTGCCCGTCCGCTTTGAAGATGCGGACGGCGTCGGCAACCTTCTCGGCGGCAAGGCGCAAAAGAAGTTTTCCGATGCGCACGCTCGCGCCGTGGGGGTCGGTCGCGGCGTAGGAATTGGGGAAGTTGACCGCCCAGAGGGGACCTGCGCCGAGGAAATTGGATCTCGATTTCGTAAAGCGGTCGGTCTTGCCGTTCGGCAGTCCGTCGACCGTACCGAGTCTGTCCATTCTTACGGTGTCGGGGCGGATGGCGAGCATCAGACAGGTTTCCATCATATCGCCGTGACCGCCGACATGCTTTTCCTCTACGTATGTACGGATGACATCGGCATCCTCGGGCAAAAGCTCGGGGAAGCAGTCCACCCCTTTTTCTAAAATGGCGGGGTAGATCTCCGTCGCCAGCTCCGGGACGGGGAAGCATCCGAGTGCCGAAAAATCACGGTATTTGTAAGTGAGCGCGCCGAGAAATGCGGTGAGATAGGAGGCGTTTCCACCGTGGAAATTGACGAAAAGGATCTTGTCAAAGCCGCATCTTGCGATCTCGGTGCAATAGTTTTCGAGCAGTGCGTTCATGATGTCGGGGGCAAGACGCACGGTGCCCTTCCGGTTGACGAGCCAGGGAATGTTGCCAAAGGGGACGGTGGGGAAAACACACATCGGTTCTAACTCTGCCGCCGCGTCGGCAATCGCCTCCGCCTCGTAAGCATCGGTGCCGAGGGGGAGATGCTGTCCGTGCATTTCGACACAGCCGAAGGGAATCACACAGACACCGTCTGTTTTTTTAACGACCGCTTCAAACTCTTCCTCGCGAAGCTCAGCCCATTTCATAAAGACTTCTCCTTAATTCTTGTAAAAGGTGTTTTTCTTGTCGCGGTGCTGCTTTAATACGTCCGCGTTTTCCTTGAAAGCACGGATCGCCTTGACTGCCTTTTCGGCAGAAAGCCGGAGCATCAGCTTGCCGATGCGTGTTGTCGCGCCTACGGGATCGGTGCCGCAGAAGCCGCCGTTCGGGAAATCAAGGTACCAGAAGGGGCCGCCTTGCAAGCCTGCTTCGTAGAAGGGGGCAGCTTCCCCTGTGGGAAGTCCCGAAACCTTGCCAAGACGGTCAAGCTTGACGAGATCGGGGCGGATCGCCATCATTAAGCAGGTTTCCAGCAATCCGCCGTGTCCGTCGAGGTGCTTTTCTTCGACAAACTGCTTGATGACGGCAACGTCCTCGGGCTGAAGCTCGGGGTAGAAGTCCTCGCCCTTTTCTAAAAGCGTCGGGTAGACCTCCTCAACAAAGAGGGGCACGGGGAAGCAGGAAAGCACGTTAAAATCGTACTTCTTATGCTGGAGCATGTTTGTAAAATAGTTCAAGAAAGCGGGGTTTCCGCCGTGGTAATTGAGAAGCAGGATCTTATCAAAGCCCGCACGTGCGATCTCGGTGCAATAATTTTCTAAAAGCTGCAAGCGGAGCACGGGGTCAAGGTTGACACCGCCGCGCCATTCAACGAGTCCCGCAACATCGCCAAACTCAAAGGCAGGGAAAACAACGACATCCTCCATCTCGGCGGCTTTCTCGGCAACGGCAACCGCCTCATAGACGTCGGTGCCGACGGGCAGATGCTGTCCGTGCATTTCAAAGCAGCCGACGGGGACGACGCAAAGACCGCCCGATCTTTGTACTGCCTCCTCAAATTCTTCCTCGCGCAGTTCCATCCAATTCATAAGAAAAGCCTCCCATGCGGTTTTGTTTTCAACTTCATTATACAGGGCGCATCTCCGAAAATCAAGTGCTTTTTTAAGAAAGAGGAACGAATTTTGAAGGGAAGGGGGTGTAAATTTCTCCTTTTTCGACAAACCTCTTGATTTTGATAAAAAAATGTGCTAAACTTTCTACAGTAAAAACTATACAAGGAGAGGACTATGAAAAAATTTTTTGCGGAATTTAAAAAATTCGTCACCCGCGGCAATATCGTGGATATGGCAGTCGGTGTTATCGTTGGTAGTTCCTTTACCGCCATCGTTAACGGCCTCAGCAACAACATTTTAAAGCCTATCATCAACTGGTTGCTTGCACTCATTCTCGGTAAGGATTCGCTTTCCGAGGTGTTTACCTTCTTGAAGAAGACGACGACGGTGGTTGACGGTGTGGAAACGGTGGATCTCGCAAACTCTATCTACATCGACTGGGGCGCGTTTATCAATGCGGTCATCAATTTCTTTATCGTCGCGTTCGTTTTGTTCTGCATCGTGCGCTTTATCAACCGCGTGAAGGACAAGGACAAGAAGTTCAAGGAAAGCCTTGAGCCTGTGATCTCCAAGGAAGACCGCAAGGCAATGAAGAAGCAGGGCATCAAGGCGAAGGACACCGCCGCTGTTGCCGCTTACTTTGCTGCAAAGGCTGAAAAGGAAGCTGCAGAAAAGGCTGCTGCCGAGGAAAAGGCACGCCTTGAAAGGGAAGCCAATCCTACCACCGAGGATCTCTTGAAGAAGATCCTTGCCGTGCTCGAAACCAAGAATTAAGTAAACCGAAGTTTACAAAAGAGGTTTATTATGCCCTTTATCAGCACAAAAACCAACAAGCCCATCTCGGATGCTGCTGCAAAGACGCTCAAGGAAGCCTATGCTTCCGCCATCGAGCTTTTGCCGGGCAAGACCGAAAAATGGTTGATGCTCTCCTTTGAGGGCGACACGAAGATGGCGTTCCACGGCGACATGGATACGCCGATGGCGTTCCTCACCGTTTCTCTCGTCGGCAAAGCGCCGACCGAAGCATACGACGCCTTAACGGTGCGCCTTTGCGCGGTCATGGGAGAGGTGCTTGGGATCGCCGCCGATATGGTTTACGTCAAGTATGAAGAGGTTGACCATTGGGGCTGGAACAACATCAATTTTTGATAAAAAAAGACGGGGGAACCCCGTCTTTTTTTATTTCTCTTCTGTAACAGAAAACACAATCTTAATATCTCCCGTGTCGGTTTCGATCTCACATCTTCCACCGACGGTGCTTTGGGGGACGAGCACCTTGCCCGTATCGGTGGCGGCAAAGATCACCTTCTCGGTGAGGAAGCTGCCCTCGACGTCGCCCGTGTCGGTTTCAATTTCGATCTCCCCTGCGTCACAGCGCGTAAAGCGCACGTCGCCCGTGCTTCTTTCGACCGAAAGCTTGCCCGAGAGAACCGTATCGGTCATGATAAGATCGCCCGTGCTGCCGTCGGACGAAAGGCTATTTGCCTTGACCCCTGTGAGGACGGTTTTTCCTGTAGACACATGCGTCTTGATTTCGCCTGCCGTGAGGCTTGCGAGGGTGATCTTTCCCGTAGAGAGGGAGAGGTCAAGCCTGCCGAAGGAGGCGTTTTCTACAGTAATATTTCCCGTGCTTGCCGTGATCTCGACTGCACCGAAGGAGATATCCTTCAGGGCGACGGCACCCGTGCTTGCCTTGACCTTGAGCGCATCGTATTGCGCTTTCGGAAGAGAAACGGTGACCGTCTGGGAGCGGAAGCCGATGGAAATGTGCTCGTACCATTTTCTCGTATCGTTTCGCTCGATTTTAAGCGTGCCGTCCGCGACAGTCACCGTAAAGGGCATCTTTTTCTCCTGCTCACAGGTAACGGTACAGCCATCTCCCTCTGCGAGGAGAAAAACAACGTCGGCGGTATCCGATTCGATTTTGATGCTTTGAAAATCCTCCGTCAGCGTATGCGTAGCGGTTTCGTATTCTGTTGTAATGAAGCCGCCGAAATCCCATTTTAACACAGCCATCATGCCCCCGAAAAGAATAAGTCCGAGCGCGAGAAGGGAAGCGGCTAAAATAATATATTTCTTCTTCATTGTTTATGCTTCCTCCTTTTTCAAGAAAAGACGCTTTGTCCATATGCCAAGCTGCCTTGTAAAGAGCAGAATGCCCCTCGTTGCCGCCTGACAACCGAAGAAAAGAAAGATGGCAAGCCCCGATGCGAAGATGCCCGCGCCGACACAGGCAAGCCCCACGGGCAGGCTTGCGGTAAACGAAAACAGAATACCGCCTGCCGTACAGCCGACAGCAGAACCGACGGCTGCCGCGAAGACCGCCCAAAGGGAGATGATGCCCGACCAAAGCACAGCGTAAAGCGAGAGCGCGACGGCAAATGCGGCGATCAGCAACGAGAGCCAGACGGGAGAGCCGAGGACAAGCAGTACGATCTCCCACGCTTTCAGGCTTCGGCTTGGCTTCATCCGTTTCTTTGCCAGAGTGATGAGGGGTGTTTCCTTTAAGATCTGCTCGGCGATTGCCTCGGGCGTGCCGAGGTCCTTGACGGCATCGGCTTCGGAGAGTCCCGCTTCCATGCGGTCGTCGATCATTTCGGCGTAAAAGCTGAGCCGCTCGTCACGCTCTTCGGGCGGAAAGCCCGAAAGCTGCTTTTCTAAGGCGTCAAGAAATTCTTGCTTGTTCATTTTTGCTCCTCCCCTGTGACAAATCGGTAGATGGACATGACGCCCTCCCATTCGTTTTTGAATTCTGCAAGACGGGCGCGTCCTGCCGCGGTGATTTGATAATATTTGCGGAGTCTGCCGTCATGCTCGGCGGTGCGCACGGTTAAAAGCCTTGCGCTCTCAAGTCGCTTTAGAATGGTGTAAAGCGTGGACTCCGACATGGCGAAATAGGGTGCCATGTCCTTGATCATTTTATAGCCGTAGGATTCTCCGTCCTTGATGGTGGCAAGCACGCAGACGTCGAGAAGCCCTCTTTTTAGTTGCGCATCCATAGCATACCTCCTGTTACATAATACATCATATCACGAAGTATTGCGCTTGTCAAGAGGCTTTGGAAAAAAACACATTTTTCCTTGGAGGGTGTCTTGACTTTTCGCACAGGCTTGCGTATAATAGTTATATCAAGGAAATCAATGAAAAAACAACCAAATCAAGGAAAAGAATAGGAGAATACGACCATGCAAATGCTTGAAATGCTTTACGATGAGATCCAGGATGCGGTAGACCGCAAGGTTCCCTTTGTCATTCCGATCGGTACGCTGGAATATCATGCGCGCCATGCTTCCTGCGGCACGGACACCCTTGTTATCACGGGTTGCCTGCGTGAGCTGGAGAAGGAAAAGGAGATCGTCGTTTGCCCTCCCATTTGGTACGGTGTGGCTTCTTACGCCGTTTGCGCACCCAAGCCCAGCCACTTCCACGTACAAGAGGATGCTTACGTTGACTATCTGTACCACATTTTGAAGTCCATGATCCGCGCGGGTCATAAGAATATCTACCTCGTCGCACACCATCAGACCGAGGGCGCAGGCCTTATGCCCATGACCATCGCCTGCCACAAGGCGGCAAAGAAGGTCACCATGGAATACATGGAGGAAAAGCTGGGTGAAGGCTGGTGGGGCAGCGATGCTTACGCCTCCTACTACGAGGATATGGGCAGCGAGGACGATCCCTTCTCTTACATCAAGGTCATTCCTCTGATCGGTGCGGATGCACAGATCAAGTGCGGCGGCTTCGACCATGCAGGCAAGTGGGAAACCAGCCTTTTGATGGGTACTTATCCCGAGCTTGTCGACCTTTCCCGTTGTGAGCGTAACACCGAGTGGTTTGCCGAGAGCGCGAAGGAAGCAAGCGTGGAAACGGGCAAGCACATGGTGGAGTGCACGCTGGAGTGGCTCCGCAAAACCATTGTTTAATGAAAAAAAGAAAACGCTCTGCCGAAAGGCAGAGCGTTTTTGCATGCGATTTGAAGTATTAGAAGGGAAGATCCTTGCCTTCCTTGAGCCACTCGCGGTATTCGGCGGTGGCGCAGAAGAGCACGTCGCCCGAGGAGTTGATGGCAGTTTCGAGAGAATCTTGCACGACGCCGATGATGAAGCCGACGGCAACCACCTGCATGGCGATCGACTGATCGATGCCGAGGAAGGAGCATGCCATGGGGATAAGCAAAAGCGAGCCGCCTGCCACGCCCGATGCGCCGCACGCGCCGAGGGTCGCAATGAAGGAAAGCAGGATGGCAACGAAGATGTTGACCGAAACACCTTGCGAATGGGCGGCGGCAAGAGCCATGACGGTGATGGTGATGGCGGCACCGTCCATGTTGATGGTCGCGCCGAGGGGGATAGACACGCTGTAATGCTCGCGGTCGAGCTTCAGCTTTTCACAGAGCGCCATATTAACGGGGATGTTAGCGGCGCTGGAGCGGGTGAAGAAGGCGGTCAGTCCCGACTCGCGGAAGCAACGGAACACGAGGGGATAGGGGTTTCTCTTGAGAGCAATGCCGACGATCAAGGGGTCGACGATCAAGGCAACGGCAAGCATACAGCCCACGAGAAGGGCGAGCAGCTTTCCGTACTCGGTGAAGATCTCAATGCCGTATTCGCTGATGGAGTTATACACAAGTCCCATGATGCCGAAGGGCGCAAGCTGAATGATCCAACCGACCACGCGGGTGACAGCGTTCGAGATGTCGGTAAAGAGCTCCTTGGTCTTGTCCGTGGCACCCATGCGCAGGGCAAGTCCTAACACGATCGACCAAAGAAGAATGCCGATATAGTTGCCGTTTGCGATCGAGGTGATGGGGTTCATCACCATGTTGGAAAGCAGGGTGCGAAGAACCTCCCAAAGCCCCGCAGGCGCGGCGTTGTCCGCAGCACCCGAAAGGGTGATGGTAACGGGGAAGAGGTAGCTTCCCACTACGGCAACGACAGCCGCAAGGAAGGTGCTGAGTATGTAAAAGAAGACAACGGTGCGGAAGCGCTTGCCGATGCCGCCGCCCGCCTTTGCAATAGAGGCGATGACAAGGACGAACACAAGCACGGGGGCGATCGCCTTCAAAGCTCCGACAAAGATGTCACCGAGCATCGCGATGGGCGCGACGTCCTTCACAAAAAGCCCGAGAAGGATACCGATCGCAAGCCCCACGAGAATGCGTAAAACAAGAGGGGTACGGGTGTAAAAGCCAAGAATTTTTTTCATAATAAAGCTCCGTAGTGTAGTGATACCTTAGTATAACACAAAATAGCCCCAAAAGTCAAGGTTGGGTTGCTTATAATAAAATCGTGCGGCTTTCGCCGCACGATAAAAACATTTTCTGATGAAGTCTGCAAGGCAGATGTATTCCGCCGTTTTAGGCGGATTTAATTGCATTTGCCCGAGGCAAATGCCTTATTCCCACTCAATCGTTCCAATGGGTTTCGGCGTGAGGTCGTAGAGGACGCGGTTGATGCCGTTTACCTCGTGGGTGATGCGGTCGGTGATCTTGTGGAGAAGGGCGTAGGGGATCTCCTCGATGGTGGCGGTCATGGCGTCGCGCGTATTGACGGCGCGGATGATGGCGGGCCAGCCCTCGTATCTGCCGCCGTCCTTGACACCGACGCTCTTGACGTCGGGAACGGCGATGAAGAACTGCCATACCTTTTCGGCAAGGCCGCTCTTGTCAAACTCCTCGCGGAGGATGGCATCGGCTTCTCTGAGCGCCTCCAGACGGTCGCGCGTGATGGCGCCGAGGCAGCGTACACCCAGACCGGGGCCGGGGAAGGGCTGACGGTAGACCATGCCGTGGGGAAGACCGAGTGCTTCGCCGACCACGCGCACCTCGTCCTTATAGAGGAGCTTGATGGGCTCGACCAGCTCAAACTGCAGGTCGTCGGGAAGACCGCCCACGTTGTGGTGGGACTTGACAGCCTTCTTGCCTGCCGCCTGCTCAATGCTTTCGAGAATATCGGGGTAGATGGTGCCCTGTGCGAGGAAGGAAACGCCTGCGAGCTTTCTTGCTTCGTCCGCAAAGACCTCGATGAACTCCTTGCCGATGATCTTTCTCTTCTTTTCGGGCTCGGAAACGCCTGCGAGAAGATCAAGGAAGCGGTCGGTGGCGTCGACGTAGATCAGGTTGACGTCCATCTCGTCACGGAAAAGCTTGACGACGTTTTCCGATTCGTTTTTACGCATCAGACCGTGGTTGACGTGTACGCAGTAAAGCTGCTTGCCGATCGCCTTTGCGAGAAGTGTGGCGACGACCGAGCTGTCTACACCGCCCGAGAGAGCGAGAAGCACCTTTTTGTCGCCGACCTGTGCGCGTACCTCTGCGATCTGCGCGGCGATAAAGGCGTCTGCCTGTGCCTTTGTCACGATTCTTGCCATGCTGTCGGGTCTTTTGTTTGTACCCATACTTTTTTCCTCCGAATTATTCACTTATGATAAAATTTTTGATAAGAATAGAATAGCACAAAGCCAATCAATTTTCAAGATTTTTTTCACACTTTTTTTGATTTTTTTCAAAAAAAGAACCCCAAGCTCCCCTGCGCCGTATACTGATGAAAAAAGAGGGAGGCTTTTATGCTTGCTGTCAAGGAATACAATCGCATGCGCGCGCTCGCCTATGCCAGACGCTGGGCGTTTGCCCGCAATCCGCTGTTTAACGATTATAGCCCCTATGGGGGAGATTGCACCAATTTTGTTTCGCAATGCCTGCTTGCGGGGGCGCTTGAAATGAACGAAACGCCCACCTTCGGCTGGTACTACAAGAGTGACGCCGACCGTGCGCCCGCTTGGACAGGGGTGGAGCCCTTTTTCGACTTCTTGGTGGGGAACGAGGGAGAAGGCCCCTTTGGGCGCGAGGTGGAGGAGGGGAGTGTGCTCCCCGGCGACATTGTGCAGTTAGGAAGGAGCGAGGAGGATTTTTACCATACCCTTCTCGTGATGGAAACGGGAGAGGGGGGCGTGACCGTTGCGGCGCATACCAACGACGCCTTTCTCCGCCCCCTTTCGAGCTATGAATATGCTCTTGCACGCTTTATCCATATTGATGGCGTGCGCTTTCCCGTCCCCGACGAAACGGCCGTGTTTTACGCCCTTCTAGAGGGGAGAAGCCTGCCTCCCGTGCCCTCTGTTTCGGGGCAGTGACGGCGTTTATATGAAAAAAGTTTGATTTTTCCCTTAAATTCCCTTGCAATTATCGAAAGAGTATGGTATACTGTAAAAAATATCTGTGACAAAATTTTGTCAAACAAAAGGAAGAAGCAACGTGAAAAATTTTGAGGTCAAAACCAAGGTCTGCTTTGGCGAGCGTGCGCTCGACCGACTGCTTGAGCTGCAATATAAGAAGGCTCTCGTGGTTGCCGACCCCTTTGTCGTTTCGAGCGGTATGATCCGCGAGGTGACGGGGCGCCTTCAGCAGGCAGGCATTGAATACGACGTTTTTTCGGACGTGGTTCCCGATCCGCCCATTGAAAAGGTGACGCTGGGCGTCAAGGCGGCTTTGGCTTACCGCGCCGGCTGTATGATCGCCATCGGCGGCGGCTCTGCCATCGACCTTGCCAAGGCGGTCAGAAAGTTTGCCACCGAGATCGAGGACAGCTTCCGTCCTTGGCTGATCGCCATTCCCACCACCTCGGGTACGGGAAGCGAGGTCACCTCTTTCTCCGTGATCTCCGACCCTGCGCACGAAGCAAAGTATCCGCTTGCCGAGGAAAGCCTGATCCCCGATGAGGCGATCTTAGACGAGGAGCTTGTCAAGTCGGTGCCTGCCTCCATTACGGCAGATACGGGTATGGACGTTATGACCCACGCCATTGAGGCGTACGTTTCGACGAACAACAACGAGTTTTCCGCGGCGCTTGCCGAAAAGGCGGTCGAGATCTGCGGACAGTTCCTCTTGCGCTCCTACAACGACAACGGCGACACCCACGCGAGAAGAAAGATGCATATCGCTTCCTGCCTTGCAGGTCTTGCCTTCAATTCGGCGTCGCTCGGTCTTAACCACGGTATGGCACATCAGCTGGGTGCGCATTTCCACATTCCGCACGGCAAGGCGAACGCCATTCTGCTTCCCTACATCATTGAGTACAACTCCGAGATCGACATGCACTCCCGTTCCCGCAGTGTTTATGCGCCCTGCGTGCGTAAGTACTGTAACATGGCGAGAACCCTCGGCGTATTTAACCTCAACGAGATCACCACCGTTCGTGCGCTTGTTTCCTACATTCAGTTCATGAACAAGGAAATGAACATTCCTCTGTCCGTTTCCGCCATCGGCGGCATCAGCGAAGGACAGTACATGGCAGACATTGAGGAAATGGCAGAGGCGGCGCTGCGCGACGCTTGCACGGCAACCAATCCTCGCGTCCCGACAAAGCGCGAAGTCATGGACCTTTATAGGAAAATTTGGTGATTTTCGGCGCTTTTCCGCGTTCGCTCGCTTGCAGTATGGTATACAGCGGCACTCGCGAACACGAAAAATCCCTCGAAAATCCCACAAATTTTGCGGCAACTAAAACTGCACTCATCTATAAAGAGGTTTGGTGATTTTCGGTGCTTTCTGCACCCGGTTGCTTGCAGTATGGTATACAGCGGCACTCGTGAACGCGAAAAATCCCTCGAAAATCCCACAAATTTTGCGACAACTAAAACTGCACTCGTCTATAAAGAGGTTTGGTGATTTTCGGTGCTTTCTGCACCCGTTTGCTTGCAGTATGGTATACAGCGGCACTCGCGAACACGAAAAATCCCTCGAAAATCCCACAAATTTTGCGACAACTAAAACTGCACTCGTCTATAAAGAGGTTTGGTGATTTTCGGTGCTTTCTGCACCCGTTTGCTTGCAGTATGGTATACAGCGGCACTCGCGAACACGAAAAATCCCTCGAAAATCCCACAAATTTTGCGACAACTAAAACTGCACTCATCTATAAAGAGGTTTGGTGATTTTCGGTGCTTTTCCGCGCCCGACCCCTTTTCAAAACAGAAAAAAGCCGAGAGTCCTCGGCTTTTTTCTTTCGGCTTTTCTAAATATGTAAAGAACGGTTTGCATCAGATCAGATTGAGTGCTTTGGCAATGGCGATTTTGCAGGCTTTTTTGCGTGCCTTGTAGGTGCCTGCGGAGAGAAAGGTGATCCTTGATCGGTCGTATCCTGTTTGCGAGCCGATGTCCTCACGGATCTCCTCGCAGAAGCTTTCTTCACAGCAAGAGGCGATAGCACTGTCGATCTTGGCGTTCATGATCATGTAGTGTCCGATGGTTTCGGGTGGGAGCGTTCCCCGTTCGATTTCCCTTTTGCGGCGCGGGTAATCCTCACATACGCCGCGGACGGTGCGCTCTACGCCCGCGGGGAGCGGTTTCGTCACATAGATCCTCCTTTGCATAGCTTGCAGTTTTGTTGCATATAATGTAACAGTTGTGAAAGGGCGTTGTGTCGAGCGAGGGCAACAAGCTCCGATAATACGGGGCTTTTTGAGCTTGTTCGAGCAAAAATACGATTGCTCGACGCCGCGGGCGGAGAAAACCGTGGCGCGCTCGCTTTGTACAGTAGTAGTATAGCACACGAAATGTAACTTGTCAAGTGACAAATTTGATTTTTTAACAAAAAAGTGTTGCATTTTTTGTCGAAATGTGTTACACTAGACACGACAAAAAGTAAAAGCCCTACGGGCGCACGCCGCATGCAACATGCAGGGTGCTGAGAGGAGAGATTTTTATGGAGCTTGGAGAGAGAATTCGCTATTTCCGCCGCAAGTGCGGATACAGTATGGAGGCGCTTGGGGAAGCGCTTGGGGTCAGTCGACAGACGGTGCACCGCTATGAAAGCGGCGTGATCGAGAACATTCCGCGCGCAAAGATTTTGCGTATGGCGGAGCTGTTCGGCACGACGAGCGCGGGGCTTCTCGGGTTTGAAGACCCGATCTTTGAGATGGACGGCGTGATGCCCCTTCGCCGCCGTCGCATTCCTCTCCTCGGTGAGATCGCCTGCGGCACCCCCATCTATGCCGATGAGCAGGTGGAAAGCTATGCGGTCGAGGACGACGGCGTGCATGCCGATTTTTGTCTGCGCGCACGCGGCGACAGCATGACGGGAGCTCGCATCTTTGACGGAGATCTCGTGTTCGTGCGTGCCTGCTCCACCGTCGAGAACGGTGAGATCGGTGTGGTCGTGATCGAGGATGAGGCGACCTTAAAAAGAGTGTATTATTATCCGGAGAAGGAGAAGCTGGTACTGTTGCCGGAAAACGCCGCATATGAGCCGCTTGTATACCTTGGTGCTGAGTTAGAGGGCATTAAGATCATCGGCAAGGCGGTTGCCTTTCAAGGGCGGCTTTGAGCGGCTCGGAAATATGGATTTTTGCGTCAATTTTCTTCCAAAAGGCTTTATTTTGTTGACATTTTTTTGAAAGATGATATACTGAAAGGGCAAAAGAGAAGAAAAGAGGAAAGAAGCTTGTCACGTACAAAAACGACGAGGGACTTTACCACAGGTAAGATTTTCCTCCCCATGCTGAAGTTTTCTATCCCCGTTATCGCGGCAGGGTGTCTGCAGCAGCTGTACAACACGGCGGATAAGATCGTCGTCGGTCGCTTTTCGGGAGAAGCGAACGCCTTAGGCGCGATCGGCTGTACCGTTTCGCTTTATACCCTGCTCGTTGCGCTTTGCAACGGACTCTCGATGGGCTCGGGCGTTACGGTTGCGCATCGGTTCGGTGAGCATGATGAGAGATCCCTTTCCCGTGCCGTACATACCGCCTTCACCGTCGGTGCCTTTATCGGTATCGTGATGGCGGCGATCGGCTTTTTTCTGTGCCGCCCCATTTTGATTTTGATGGATACACGCCCCGAGCTTCTTGATCTCGCAGTCCTTTATATGAAGATCATCTTCCTCGGCACGCCCTTTTTTGTTCTTTACAATTTCGGTGCGGCGGTTTTGCGCTCCCTCGGCAATTCTAAAACGCCTTTGACCATTCTTGCAGTATCGGGACTTCTTAACGTTGGCTTTAACCTTTTTTTCGTGCTTGCCTTCGATATGTCGGTGGACGGGGTGGCGCTCGGCACCATTATTTCACAGTTTGCGTCTGCCATTGCCGTTTGGTGGGTTGTCGCTTATCGGACGGATACGGTAAAATTCCGCTTCCGTACCCTTTGCGTTGACCGCCGATCGGTTTCGGATATCATTCGTATCGGTATTCCCTCGGGACTGCAAACGGCACTCTTTGCTGTTTCCAATGTCATTTTGCAAAGCACCATTAATGCCCTTCCCAACGCGACGGTGACGGGCGACGCCGTTTGTAAGAGCATCGGCAGCTATACCGCAGTCACGAGTACGGGTGCATATCAGGCTGTCTTGACCTTCACGGGGCAGAATGCGGGGGCGAAAAAGCCCGAGCGCGTCAAGCGTGTTCTCTGGTCGGGCTTGCTTCTTGCTTTCCTCGCTGTCGGCATCGTCAGCTGGGGAAGCGTGCTTCTTGCCAATCCCTTGATCGCGCTTTTCGTGGATCCCGCACACCCTGAGCTTGCTACCATTTACGCTGCCGCGAAGGAGCGTATGCATATCGTACTTCTCCCTTACGTGCTTGGCGGCTTTATGGATGCCCTGACGGGGCATCTGCGCGGCAGAAAATACTCCTTTGCACCGATGATGACCACCTTTTTCTTCGCCTGCATTTTCCGCGTTCTGTGGCTCTTTTTCGTTTATCCGCACTTGACGCAATGCCTGACCAACATTTATCTCTGTTACCCGATTTCGTGGACATTCAATATTGTTGCACAGCTTACGATCGTCTTTATCATCAACCGCCGCGAGCGCCGTGCGGCACGCATAGCGTAAACACAGACGGGGCACTTAGCGTGTTCTCCGTTAAGGAGAACACGCAACGATATAAAGGTGAATTATACTATCAAGTGCAACACTTTTAAGAAATAAAAACACTCATATTGAATCCTGTGTTATAATGAAGTTACCACACAAACATTAAACAGAAGGAGAATTCAATATGAGCTACCACCATTA
>SVTN01000010.1 GCA_015063765.1 Oscillospiraceae bacterium
ATAGGGCTACGCTTATATTGTACCAAAAGAAAAGGAGCACAGCATGAGCGAGCGCTATTTGATCGGCATCGACATCGGCACAACGGGCACCAAAGCCATCCTCTTTAAAGAAGACGGCACCCCCGTCGCGCACGCCTACCGCGGATACACCCTCTCCACTCCCGCCGTCGGCAGAAGCGAGCATGACGCCGAGGGGTATGTGACTGCCGTCAGGGAAACGGTACGCGAGGTATGCGAGGGAAGGGGCATCTCCGACAAGGTTGCCGCCATTGCCTTTTCCACCCAAGGGGGGACACTCATCCCCGTGGACGAAAAGGGGGTACCCGTCCGTCCCGCCATCGTTTGGAACGACCACCGATGCACAGCCGAAAAGCAAGCCTATCTGCAAGAGGTGGGCGACGCCGCGACCCTCTATGAAAAAACGGGCTGGAAGCTCGGCACGGGTCTTCCGCTCCTCACCGTCCGCCACTTGAAAGACAACGAGCCCGAGGTCTTCGCAAAAACGGCACGTTTTCTCTCGGTGCCCGACTTCGTTGCGCTACGCTTAACGGGCAGAGCCGCCATCGACCTTTCCAACGCGGGCATCAATCAACTGACCGACATCCGCAAGGGGGCACATGACAAAACGCTTCTCTCCTTCGCAGGGATTGAAGATGGGATGCTCCCCGAGATCGTTCCCTCGGGCGATGTGATCGCACCCCTTTCGAAGGAGGGTGCTTCCCTTCTCGGTCTTTCCGAAAAAACCCTGCTCGTTTCGGGCGCGCACGACCAATACGCCGTTGCCCTTGGCACGGGTGCTTCGCGTGCAGGAGATATCCTCATCGGCTCGGGCACCTGCTGGGTGGTGACCGCCATTGGCGACTCCCCCGACTTTGAAAGCGGACTTGCCCAATCGGTCGCCGCGGCAAAAGGACTTTGGGGCTCGCTTTCCTCCCTCTCGTCGGGCGGCGTTTGCCTTGAATGGCTGAGAAAAAACATCGCCACCGCCGACGGCGAGGGCTTCATCGACTTCAAAACGCTGGACGCCGAAGCCGCAAAAAGGCAGGCGGCGTTTGACGGGCTCTTCTTTATTCCCTTCTCGGGCAAGCACGAAAAGGGCAGATTTACCAAGGCATCCTTCACGGGGCTTGACCTCTCGCACGATCGCTTCCACATGGCGCGCGCCGTGATGGAGGGCGTGGTCTTCCAGATCCTTTGGTTTATGGAAGCGTTCAAAACACAGCCCGACGAAAAGAAGGGCATCACCCTTGCGGGCGGCGCATCCAAGAGCGCCGTATGGACGCAGATGCTTGCCGATATTTCGGGGCTTCCCGTCCGCACCCCCGCCCTTCCCGACCTTGCCTGTGTGGGCGCCGCCATTTTAGCAGGCGTTGGCGCAGGGCTTTACGAGGACGCGCGTGACGGCTATCTCCGCTTCGCTACCGAGGAAAAGGTCATCTACCCCGATATGCAGGCACACGAAAAATACAAAACCGCCTTTTCGGAATACAAACGACAAGCAAACGCCATCGCGTTGAAATGAGGAGAACACCATGCGCCTTTTGATCATCCGCCACGGCGACCCCGACTATTCGATCGACTCCCTGACCGAAAAGGGAAAAAGAGAAGCCGAGCTTCTCTCCTTCCGCATGGGAAAGGAGGATGTCGCCGCCTTTTACTGCTCTCCCCTCGGCAGAGCGCGCGATACCGCGCGCTACACCCTTGACCGCATGAAGAGAGAAGCCGAGATCTGCGACTGGTTAAGAGAATTTCCTGCCGTCGTCAACAAGCCGAATGAGTATCAGGATTGCGCGTGGGACTGGTACCCGCGCGACCTTGTCGCATACTCCGACTTTTTTGACCGTGAAAAGTGGATGCACCACCCTGTCATGGAGGCGGGCGGTGTGAAAGAAAAATACGAAAACGTCTGCCGCGAGCTTGACGCGCTTCTTGCCCGCCACGGCTACGAGCGAGAGGGCGACCTCTACCGCGCCGTCCGCCCAAACCGCGACACGGTCGTTTTCTTTTGCCACTTTGGCTTAGAGTGTGTTCTTCTCTCTCACCTCTTAAACGTTTCCCCCATGATCCTTTGGCACGGCTTCTGTGCCGCACCCACCTCGGTCACAACGCTGTACACCGAGGAAAGAGAAGAGGGCTTTGCCTATTTCCGCACCGCCGCCTTCGGCGACGTATCCCACCTCTACGCCTTTGGCGAAGCGCCCGCCTTTTCTGCGCGCTTTTGCGAAACCTTTGATTCCGACGAGCGGCACTAAAAAACGTTTTTAATGAAAAACGGCTTTTGCGATTGCAAAAGCCGTTTCTTTTTATTCTGCTTCCGCGAGGGCTCCGTAGTCGATCTCGGTGAGTCCCTTGGTGTTCATCTTGCCAAGCGCGTTACAGCGGTCGAGCAACGCCTTGACAATAGCGTCACGCGTTTCGTACTGTGCGACAAGCGCCGAGTATGGGACGGGCTTGTCAAAAATATAGGTGTTTTCTCCCTTGCGGTAGTAGCTGACAACGACGGGAACATCTACCCCGCGCTTGCCCGCAAACTCGGCAAAAAGAGCAAATCCCGCAAAGAAGCCCTCAAGCTCGGCAAGATACCCCTTCTCCGAATGCTCGGGGAAAACGACGATGCTCTCCCCCGCCTTGATGGCGGCAAGGCTCTCCTTCAAGGTCTTGACGATACGGGTATCGTGATAGGTTGAGATGAGGTCAAAGCCGCTATAAAAAAGATTGGTAAGCGGGCTTGCGATCAGACAAAAGGCGCGCGCGCCCCAAATATTCCAATGCTTTTTTTCGGTAAAATAAACGGCGGACTGATACTTGTACATGGGTACAAGCCCCTCGTTCATCTCGTGTGCGCCCCACATCCGCAAGTGGCGCGGCATATACATTTCGAGTGCCATGGGCGCATCCGTCCCCTCGTGGTTGCTTAAGATCAGGGAGCCGTCGGGGAACTCCTCTCCCACAAACAAAAATCGTGGCGGCTTATAGCGCACTTGCATCACCGTCTTTAAAACGCGAAAATAGGGCTTGCCCTTTTTCACCAGCGTATTTGCCATATCGCACCTCCAATTTGTTTTTCGTGAGATACCATACCACAAAACTTTATCGCTTGTCAAGTCTTCTATTGTAAAAAAACTGTTTCCCTTTGTCCCGGACTTGACAAAAACTGCCGCTTGCGGTATAATTTTAATGTGTATGCTCCCTTATTTAAAATATTATTATACAGGAGAAATTATGAAGCTGATCGAAACTGTTATCTCTGCCGTAAACGATGCACTTTACGGCTATATCCTCATCATCGTCCTCGTCCTCGCGGGACTGTATTTCACCGTCCGCACCCGTGGGGTGCAGATCGGTATGCTCCCCGAGCAGGTGAGGACGGTCACCGAAAAGCCGAAGGAGAAGGGCGGCGTTTCGTCCTTCCGCTCCCTCATGGTGTCCACCGCCTCGCGCGTCGGCACGGGCAATATCATCGGCGTTTCGACCGCCCTTTGCATGGGCGGCTTCGGCTCTGTGTTCTGGATGTGGGTCATCGCCATCATCGGTGGCGCATCCGCCTTTGTGGAAAGCACCCTCGGACAGATCTATAAAAAGCGTGGCAAGAGCGAAAGCTACGGCGGTCCTGCCTACTACATCGAGCAGGGGCTTGGGATCAAGTGGCTCGCCGCCATCTTCTCCGTTCTGCTCATCCTCACCTACGGCGTGGGCTTCAATATGCTCGCCTCCTATAACCTGCAATCCACCTTCTCGGGCTACAGATTTTATAACGCCGCCTGGACCCCTTGGGTGATTGGCGGTGCGGTTGCCATCCTCGTTGCCGTCTGTCTGTTTGGCGGCGGTCGCCGCATTCTCTCGGTCACGGGCGTGCTTGTGCCCGTGATGGGACTTCTTTATATCCTCGTTGCCCTTGTCATCTCTCTTATGAACATCACGTCACTCCCTGCCATCCTTGTGCGCATCTTCCGCGAGGCGTTTGACCTTTCCGCCATCTTCGGCGGCTTTGGCGGCTCTTGCGTGATGTATGGCATCAAGCGAGGACTCTTCTCGAACGAGGCGGGCGTGGGCTCTGCCCCCAACGCGGCGGCATCCGCCGACGTTTCGCACCCCGTCAAGCAGGGCTTAACGCAGACCCTCTCGGTCTTTATCGACACGCTGCTCGTCTGCTCCGCCACCGCCTTTATGTGCATGGCATCGGGCATTGAGCCGACCGAGGCGCTTTCAGGCGCGCCCTACGTGCAGGCGGCTCTCGCGAAAAGCCTTGGCGGTGTCGGTCCCATTTTCATTACCGTTTCCATGGCGCTCTTCGCCTTCACCACCCTCGTCGGCAACCTCTTCTACGTCAATCAGGCGTGGGCGCACCTCTTCCGCCGCACTCCAAGCAAGCTCTTTAACTACGTGTATTACACCGTCGCGGCAGGGCTGATCCTGCTCGGTGCAGGGCTTTCCGCCAACCTGCTTTGGAACCTCGCCGACCTGCTGATGGGTCTTATGGCACTCATCAACATTCCCGTCATCCTCATCCTCGGCGGGCAGGCGTACCGCGCGCTGAAGGACTACCGCAGGCAGAAAAAGCAGGGTCTTGACCCCGTCTTCCGGGCAAAGGATATCGGTATCGAAAAACCGCTGGATTATTGGACCGAATAAGGAGCACGCATGAAGATCTGTGTCATTCAACCCGCCTATTCCACCGATTACGAAAAAATCGACGAATATTTTGACGCTGAGCTTGCGCTTCTCGCCGCGTGCGACGAGAGCATGGACATGATCGTCATGCCCGAGCTTTCCGACGTTCCCTGCCTTGCGAAAACGCGAGAGGAAAACGAACGGGCGGTCGCACGCTTCAACGCCCGTCTGTTGGAGGAAGCGAAAAACACGGCGCGCCGCTGTCACGCCATGCTCTTTGTCAATGCGCGCAGTCATCACGAAAAGGGCTTGCGCAACACCACCTACGCCATCGACCGCGAGGGAAACATCCGCGGCACCTACGACAAGCAGCATCTCGTCCCAAGCGAGGTGGAAAAGCTCCGTCTTGACAGCGACTACTCCTTTGAGCACACTGCCCCCACCGTCGTGGAGATGGAGGGCTATCGCTTCGGCTTCCTCACCTGCTACGATTTCTATTTTTACGAGGCGTTTGCCACCCTCGCAAGAGAAAATCTCGATTTTGTGATCGGCTGCTCCCACCAGAGGAGTGACACCCACTTAGCCCTTGAGATTTTCTCCCAAAACCTCGCCTACAATACCAATACCTACGTTGTGCGCTCCTCGGTGTCGATGGACGAAGACTCCACCGTCGGCGGCGCCTCCATGGTGGTTGCTCCCACGGGTGAGATCTTGCTCCATATGAAGAGCCGCGTTGGTCTTGAAACGGTGGAGATCGACCCCCAAAAGAAATATTTTAAACCCGCAGGCTTCGGAAATCCCCCCTCGGCACACCACGAGTACATTGAAAAGGGCAGACGCCCCTGGAAATACCGCCCCGGCGGCTCCGCCATCGTGCGCCACGACGCCATTATGCCCTATCCCCGTGTCTGCGCGCACCGCGGTTTTAGCTCCATCCTTCCCGAAAACAGTCTTGCCGCCTTCGCGGCGGCGGTCGCCATGGGTGCGGAGGAGATCGAGCTTGATCTTTGGTTCACCAAGGACGGCGTGCCCGTCGTGCTCCACGACCCGACGCTCGACCGCGTTTCAAACGGCGAGGGGAATGTTTGGGACTATACCCTTGACGAATTAAAGAGGCTTGATTTCGGCGGTAAAACGGAAGCGCTTGCAGGCGTCACCCTCCCCACCTTTGAAGAGGTCCTAAAAAAGCTTTCCTCGCACGTCATCATGAACATCCACCTCAAAACGCAAGGGGAAAAGCCCGAATATCTTAGTACCGTGGCTTCTCTGATCCGCAAATACGACTGCGAAAAATACGTCTACTTTATGTCGGGAGATGAGGAAATTCTCGCCCGTCTACAAAGGGACTTCCCCCACATTCCCCGCTGTGCGGGCGGGGGAAACGCCCCCCTTGAGATCGTCGACCGCGCGCTCCGCTTCGCTTGCAAGAAGGTACAGCTCTTCGCGCCCCATTTCAACGGAGAAATGATCAAGAAGGCGCACGAAAACAATATTATTTGTAACGTTTTCTTTGCAGATGACCCTGTTGAAGCGGAAAAATATCTTGATATGGGCATCGACACAATTTTGACCAACGACTATCACCGCATTGCGGAAGTGGTGAAAAAACGCGAAAAATACGTGACCTATTAAGGAGAACCGCATGATACAGCTCTCTTTTACGGGCGATATCGCCTTTTCCAAGTATTTTACAGGACTTGCGGATAAGGAGGATCTTCTCTCCCCCGCCATTCTCTCCTTTCTTGCGGAGAGCGACCACGTTATCGCCAATGTCGAGGGACCCATCTCGTTGGGCGAAAAGAAGGGGGCAGACGCCGCCGCACCCGTACACGCTTCGGACGCGCGCTGTGCCGATTGGTTACAGCGCATCGGTGCTGACATCTGGAACATCGCCAACAATCACGTGCTCGACTGTCAGATCACAGGCTATGACGATACTCTTGCGCAGGCAAAGCGCGTCGGCGCACGCACCTTCGGCGCAGGCAGAAGCGTCGATGAGGCAAGAGCCCCCTTGATCCTCGATGAAGAGGGCGGCATCGGCATTTTTTCGGTCTGCTACCGTAAGGCATACCGCGCGACCGACGAAAAGGAGGGCACCCTCTTTTGGTACGATGACGAAATCATCGAAAAAACCATTCGTGAGATCAAGGCAAAGTGCCGCTGGTGCCTTATCGTCGCCCATTGCGGCGAGGAGTTCGCCCCGCTTGCCCCCACCTACGTGCGTGAACGCTACCACACCTTCTTAAAAATGGGCGCGGACGCCGTCATCGGCCACCATCCGCACGTGCCGCAGCAATACGAGCGTGTCGGTAAAAAGCTTATTTTCTACTCCCTCGGCAACTTTATCTTCGACACAGATTATCAGCGCATCCAGGCACACACCGACCTTGGGGTACTCGTCAAGCTCCGCATCGACGGAGAGCATCTTGATTTCACCCATTTGCCCTACCGCATCGACCGAAAAACGCACACACTCAGCGAAATTGACGAGCTGTTCGTTTTTCGCCACATCTCCCCTGCGGAGTACGGGCAGATCGCACCGCTCGTCGCCCACGTTTTTCGGCAAAACTACCGCCGCGCCCGCCTCTTTCTCCGCCCCTACGAGAAGAGCATGACCAAGCCGCAGTTTCTCGTTCGTTATCGGGAGGAGCGTCAGCCCTCCGCCGTGCGCTCGATTTTGCGTGACGACCGCCGTTACACCGCCGCCGCTTGGCGCAGAGCAAACCCCAACCTGATTTCTTATATCCTCGAAAAACCGAAAAAATAAATTTAAAATTTGAGCGCCTCTACATTCTGAATTTGCGGAAAAGAAATTTCTATTTCCGATTCCAAAAGCAACGCACAAATCATTTCTTTCTAACCCCCATAATAATATTTGTCAAGATATTTTTGGAGGATGCTATGATTGTTTTTGATCCGCTTTGGAAGACCATGAAGGAAAAAGGGTTCAGCACCTACCGCTTGCGTGAAAGCTGCGGCATTGACAGCAAAACCGTGCGCCGATTGAAGGCGAACGACAATGTTGAAACAAAGACGCTCGACCGCCTTTGCACAGCACTCGGCTGTACGCTTGCCGACGTCGTGGCATATATTCCCGACGAAAAGTAATCATCGGGGAAAAATCCCTTGCAAAAGGGAAAAAAGCATGCTATAATGAAGCCAAGAAAATACCGCGCGTATGCGGAAAAAGGAGATCTCCATGGAATTCACCAAAAGCGAATGGAACGGTTACGAATGCCTTGATTTTCAGTTTGAAAAATATGACGCTTTTCTCGTAAAGCCCAAGTGCAAGCCGAATGGCAAATGGGCGCTGAAAACGGAATACAGAGGCGCCTTCCCCGCCACCGAATGCGAGCTTCTCTCGCGCGGCTGGCATATCGCCTTCCGCACCAACAAAAACCGCTGGGCGACGAAGGATCAAATCGAATGCACCGCCCGCTTCGTCAAATTTATCTCGGAGGAGTTTGGGCTTGATGGCCGTTGCTCCACCGTGGGCATGAGCTGCGGGGGGCTCATCGCCACCACCCTTGCCGAGGCGCACCCCGAACTGATCGACGTGCTTTACATCGACGCCCCCGTCTTAAACCTTCTCTCCTGCCCCTGCGGCATGGGTGTCGCAAACGACCTCATCTACCCCGAATTTTCCCGCGTGACAGGCTACAACAAAAGCACCATCCTCTCCTATCGCGATCACCCCATTGACAAAATGCACGTTCTGATCGCAAACGACATCCCCGTCCTTCTCGTGGCGGGCGACTCCGACCGCGTGGTTCCCTATGTGGAAAACGGCGCGGTGCTTGTCGACTATTATCAGAAAAACGGCGGCCGCATCAAGTATTGGGTGAAGGAGGGCTGTGACCACCACCCTCACGGCCTCACCGACAGAGAAAAAGAGGTCGCGGATGCCATTGAGCAGTTCGCGCGTGAAAACGCAGAAAAGAGGGCATAAAGATGGAATACACAAAAACCGAATGGCTGGACCACGAGGGCGTGGACTTTATCCTTGAGGACTACCCCTGCAAGCTGATCAAGCCGAAATGCAAGCCGAACGGCAAGTGGATCTTAAAGACCCATTACTTCACCGCTTTTCCCGAAACCGAGCGACTTCTCCTCGAAAAGGGCTATCACCTTGCCTTTCAGAAGAACCGCACCAGCTTTGCGACCGAGGACGACGTCGAGCGCAAGGCGCGCTTCGTGCGCTTCGTTTCGGAGGAGTTTGGGCTTGCTCCCACCTGCTCCATGGTGGGCATGAGCTGCGGCGGTCTTTACGCCGTCCGCCTCGCCGTCGCGCATCCCGAGCTTGCCGACGTTCTGTATCTTGATGCCCCCGTCATGGACCTTCTCAGCCTTTGCGATCTTGGCAAGGCGCAAAGCGGACTTCGCGAAGCCACCCTCGAAGCCCTTGGCTTGAACATCAGCCAGCTGCTCTCCTACCGTGAGAACCCCATTGATAAGATGCACGTGCTTCTCGGGCACGACATCCCCATCGTCATGGTTTCGGGCGATGCCGACACCGTCGTTCCCTACGAGGAAAACGGCGCCATCCTTGAGGACTACTACCGCCGCCATGGCGGTCGCATCCGCGTGTGGATGAAGCCGGGCGGCGACCACCATCCCCACGGGCTGGTGGGAAGAGAAAACGAAGTCGTCGACGCGATCGAAGCCTTTTCGCGGGAAAACGACGCAAAAAAAGCATAACTTCTTTTGGAGAAAAGCCCCCAAGGGGGCTTTTTTCTCTTGCTTTTTTGAGAGAACTGTGCTACAATGAAAATGGTAAAATATATCCCAAACACAAGGAGAAGCACCATGCTTTATACCATTGAAAACGAACGCGTCCGCGCGAGCTTTTCTTCTCTCGGCGGCGAGATCAAATCGATCTATGGCAAGGCGACCCTCTGCGAATACCTTTGGCAGGGCGACGAAGCCTCGTGGGCAGGGCAGGCACCCGTCCTTTTCCCCATCTGCGGCAGACTCCGTGACGGCTACTACACCTATGAGGGTGAGCGCTACGAGATGGCAATTCACGGTTTCGCGCGTAAAATGGAAATGACGGTAGAGGAAAAGACCGATACCTCCGTCACCTTCCGTCTGACCGACAACGAGGCAACGAGGAAGCAGTATCCCTTTTCCTTTGTCTATCGCGTGCGCTATGCGCTGTCGGGCGACACTCTGGAGATCGCCTACTCGGTGGAAAACACCGACACAAAGGAGCTGATCTTTGCCTTCGGCGCGCACCCCGGCTTCAACGTGCCCTTAGGAAATGACAAATGCACCGATTATAAGCTCGTCTTTGATTCCGGCATCACCGAGCCCCGTCAGGTGCTCTTCAAGAACAACTTTACCGACCGCGAGGACGCACCCTATCCCCTTCCCGACCACACCATTCCCTATTCGAACGAGCTGTTTGATGCGGGCAGCCTTTTCTTCACCGAGATGGGCGACCACGTCACGCTGACGTCGGACGTTTCGGGACGCTTCGTGCGCCTTGATTTCAAGGGCTTCCCCGTGCTCGGCTTCTGGCATGCCGAGGATACGGGCGCTCCCTTCCTCTGCATTGAGCCTTGGGAGAGCGTTCCCACCTATTACGACATTCACGACGATCTCTCCACCAAGGCAATGATGAATCACCTTGCCCCCGGCGGCTACTATAAGAAATCCTACTCCATCACGGTAGGATAACGCAAAGAGAGGTTTACAAAATGAACGAAAAAACCAAAAAAATCTTAAAATGGGTGGGCATTTATGCCGTTTTAACGCTGATCGCGTTTTTGGTGTACTACGTCACCCTTCCGCCCATCAACCTGCAAAGCACCGGCTTCTGGGCATTCCTCACCTTCCTTACCGTGCTTTACACCCTTCCCCTTTCGGGGCTTACAATGAACGTTGAGGTATTAAAGCAGGGGGAGTTCAAGCTCCATCGCCCGAAGAAGAGCAAGAAATCAAAGTGGATGCTGCTTGCGCTCATCCCCGTCGCCGTCATCGTCGTCGGCAACCTGATCTCCTCCACCGTCTTCTTTGCGAGAAGCTATGCCGCCGTCATCGACGTCGAGGAGGCGGTCTTCTCGGAGGATATGCCCGAAACCGAGAACGTCACCAATATCGCGCTCATGGACTCGGACACCGCCGCCATCGTCGGCAACCGCACCCTCGGCTCACTCTCGGACGTGGTTTCGCAGTTTGAGATCGCCCCCTCTTATACCCAGATCAACTATCACGGAACGCCCAAGAAGGTGGCGAACCTTGAGTATGCGGGCTTCTTTAAGTGGCTGGGCAACCGCGCGGTCGGCATTCCCGGCTACGTCATGGTCGACCCTGTCAACAACACCGCCGAGTACCAAAAGCTGGATAAGACCATCCGCTATGCGGAAAGCGGCTTCTTCGGCGACGACCTCATGCGCGCGCTCCGCTTCAAGTACCCCACCAAGATCATGGATACTCCTCGCTTTGAGATCGACGACGAGGGCAACCCCATCTACGTCGTTCCCTGCTACACCCCCAAGGTCGCACTCTTCGGTGCGAAGGACGTGTCCGAGGTCATTCTGTTCAACCCCACCGACGGCACGAGCGAGATCTACGCCGTCTCCGAGACCCCCTCTTGGATCGACATCGTCTACGACGGCTACCTTGCCACCGACAAATACAATTGGAAGGGCACCCTTTCGGGCGGCTTCTTCAACAGCATCATCGGCAATAAGGACTGCAAGCAGACCACCGACGACTTCGGCTATATCGTGATCGGCGACGACGTCTGGTACTTTACGGGTGTCACCTCGGTCAACAGCGACCGGAGTAACATCGGCTTCATCATCTCCAACGCGCGCACGGGCGAATACAAGTTCTATCCCGTCATCGGTGCGGAGGAGCATTCGGCGATGAGTGCCGCACAGGGTGAGGTACAGGAGAAAAACTACGTTGCATCCTTCCCCGCGCTCATCAACGTCAAGGGCGAAGCCACCTATATCATGGTTTTAAAGGACCAGGGCGGACTTGTTAAGCTGTACGCGATGGTCAACGTGGAGCAGTACAACATTGTTGCCACAGGTGAAACGCAGGAGGAAGCAAAGGCGGCTTATCTTGCCCGTCTTGCGACCGAGGGAGTTCTCAAACCCGAGGAAGAGCCCGCACCGCCTGCCGAGGACACCGTAACGATGACGCTCACCGTCGGAAGGATCACCCCCGTCACGACGGACGGCGAAACCTATCTCTACTTGAACTGTAAGGATAGCGAGGGCAAGAAGCTCCTTCTGCGCGTAAAGATCGCGGACAACGAAAAGGCACTTTTCTTGGAAGAAAACGATACCGCCACCTTTAAGCTCTTAAAAACGGACACGGAGAACATCTACACCGTCCTCTCCTTCGAATGACCTGACTTAAAAGGAATATATTATGGTTTACAACAGCATTCTTGACGCGATGGGCGGCACGCCTCTCATCCGTCTTTCCCACATGACAAGCGAAGACTCTGCCGAGATCCTCGTCAAATTCGAGGGACTCAACGTGGGCGGCTCGATCAAGACCCGTACCGCCTATAACATGATCAAGGTTGCCGAGGCAGAGGGCAAGATCGGCCCCGACACCGTCATCGTCGAGCCGACCAGCGGCAACCAGGGCATCGGACTTGCGCTCGTTGGCGCGGTACGCGGCTACAAGGTCAAGATCATCATGCCCGACTCGGTGAGTGAGGAGCGCAGAAAGCTCGTCCGCCATTACGGTGCCGAGGTCATTCTGGTGCATGATGCGGGCAACATCGGCGACTGCATTGAGGAATGTCTGCAAACGGCGCTCCGCATGCAAAGAGAGGACCCCCGCGTCTTCGTGCCCCAGCAGTTTGAGAACCCTGCCAACACCGACGCACAGCGCTTCGGCACCGCCGCCGAGATCTTAAAGCAGGCAGACGGTCCCATCCACGGCTTCTGCTCGGGTATCGGCACAGGCGGCACCATCACAGGCATCGGTGAGGTCTTAAAGGCGCACAACCCCGATATGGAGATCTGGGCAGTAGAGCCTGAGCACGCCGCCATGCTTTCGGGCGGCTCGATCGGCACCCATCTGCAGATGGGCATCGGCGACGGCATCATCCCCGACATCCTCAACCGCGAGATCTACGATGAGATCTGCATCGTGAAGGACGAGGAAGCCATCGGCACGGCACGTGCCCTCGCGGCAAAGGAGGGGATTCTTTGCGGCATCTCCAGCGGCACCAACGTCGCCGCCGCCATCCGTCTTGCCAAGAAGCTCGGCAAGGGGAAGAGAGTGGTAACGGTTTTACCGGATACGGCTGAGAGATATTTTTCGACACCGCTCTTCGCGGAGTAATGCAGCGCGCTCTTCCTGAAATATAGTCGAAATGTGCGCTCAGCACAGCCTCACTTCATTTCTTCTTATTTCAGTTACATCCTTGAAAAAACGGTTGTTTACCGTTTTTTCTGCGGTGACCTTTGTTTGCGGACTAAAAGCAAAACAAAAACGACCTGCATTCGCAGGTCGTTTTTTACATTGGAAGTCCGTTTTTGATTGCCGATACAAGCGCATCGCCCTTATAGACGAGCTTTAAGGAGAAGAACGGCTCGTCTTTTTCTAAAAGAGAAAGGAACACCTTATCTCCTTCCCAAAGCGGAAGCGAGGGGACAAGGGACTTCTCCACCCAAGCGAGGTTTCCCTCACAGCAATCGGTCGTCACCTCTTCTCCGCCCGTATAACGGGGGAAGCGGTCTTCGCCGAGAAAGTCGTCCGACGTAAACAGGTGCATCTGCTCGGTTTCCCACTCGTCGCTGACAAAGGTGACTACGCCGCGATAAGAAAGGGCGGCGGGAACAAGTCCCGTTTCCTCAAAGATCTCGCGCACCGCGCAGTCGTAGGGGCTCTCGCCCTCTTCAAAATGTCCGCCGACGCCCACCCATTTGCCCGCGTTCACGTCGTTTTGCTTTTTGACGCGGTGGAGCATCAGAAGGGCGCCGTCCTTTTCAAGATAGCAAAGGGTGGTGTTTTTCATTCTTTTACAAAATTGGCAAGCACGCCATCGTCGGTACGAAGCTCAAAGGTATAGACGTCGTCGAGCAAGGAAACGGTGCCGTACAGCTCATTCCTGCCGATCACGCCCCCCACGACCTCGGTGCCATGGAGATTGAGGGTGTCGCCTTGAAACTCAAAGATGATCTCCTCGCGCGTTTCCCCGCCGAACGAGGGATAGTGGACGATGGCACCTCTGCCGTCTTCATCGAGGGTCAGACGGTAGACGACCGTTTTTCCGTCCGCGCCGTAGGCGATATAATTGCCGGTGCGCGCATCTCCCTTGTAAACGGGGGCGCAAGCGGAAAGCAAAAGCGCAAGGGAAAGCGCTACAAGGATCCATAGCTTCTTTTTCATGGTCATGCCTTCTCTTCCAGCACCTTTTGGATAAAGGCGTATTCCTCTTCTGTGTATTCGTCCTTTTGCTCCTCAAGGATCAAGCGAAGCTGGGCGGGCGAATAGCCGCGGATCTCACGGCAGAAGAGCCCGGGAAGACCGTCCTCCGCGAACGCTTCGATATTTCTCTCGGCTTCCTCCGCTTCCTTCGCGGCAGCTGCCTCTTCCTCCGCCTTGGCAAGTGCCTTGTACTTGTCCGCGATACGGGAATGCAGATATACAAGCACACAGCCGAGCACGAGAAAGACACCGCACAAGGAAAAGCCGAGGATCAGGGTCAGCTTGTTGCCGTCTGCCGTTGCGGCGAATGCACCCGCGAGAAGCGCAAGCAGAACACAACCGAAGAAGAAAAGATTTCCTCTGGTCGCCGCGCGCGCAGCTTTTTCACGATTGGTCATTTTTATCTCCTTTTTGCAAACAAATCTTTACTTTTCGAGTTTAAGACCGCCGAGCGCCGTACCGATAACGGTGCCGAACTGGGCGTTTTCGGGTATGAGAAACTGCACGCCGAACATGTTGGAAAGGTTTTCAAACGCTTCCTTCGCGTAGGTCACCGAGGTGAGGTTGCCGGTGAGGACGACGGGGGCGTTTCCGTTGGCGCGCGAAGCGAAGAGGGCAAGCATGCCCACCGTTTCAAAGACCATGTTGATGATGCCCTTGGCGTAGTCTGCCTCGGTCGCGCCGTCGGTGATCTTGCCGAAGTTTGCGGCGGTCATGTGGTCGGGCATGGTAAGCCCGGGGTCTTTCTTTGTGATATCGCCGATGCGAAGGTCGATGTGCGAAAGGTCACCGCCCTCGGCAAGCGATTGGATGTAGTCGATGTCCTCAAGTCCGAGCATCTTTTTCGAGAGTCCGACCAGCGTACCGCCGCCGACGCCCGTACCGCCAAGATAAACGGGCTCTTTTCCTTTCTCGGCATACACGAGTGCCGTGCCCGTGCCCATGCTGACCACGATGGCGCGCTCAAGCCCCGACAGGTAAAGACCGCCAAGTCCGATGGAGCGAAACTCGGGAACGGTATCGCAACGGAGCGAATAGATCGGCTTTGTAATGTAGGTCGCGCCAACGCCCGTCATCACCACGCGCTCGATGTCATCAAGCGAAAGATCGTTTTCGTTGGTGAAGCGGCCGAATGCGCCGTAAATAGATGTGATGGGGTCGGTTGCCCGCACGAAGAGCGGATGCACGAGAGAATAGCCGTTCGCCTCTCTCTTGAAGCCGACGATCTTTGTGGTGCTTCCTCCCACGTCAATTCCGATAACTACGCCCATTTTTGCTCCTTTCCGAGTGTGTCTGCGTATTTTCTTTCGTTTTTTATTATACACGCTTTTTTCCCGTTCGTCAACCTTATTTAAAAAAATTCCCCCACCGTCAGGAAAAAGCCTTGCAATTCACCGCCGTCTGTGTTATACTAATAGGGTAAAAAACGCGAGGAGAATGCTATGGAACGCATTTTAAACAAAGAGGGCTTTATTTGCGACATGGACGGTGTCATCTACCACGGCAACAAGCTTTTGCCTGGTGCCGCCGAGTTTGTCAATTGGCTCATCAAAAACGACAAGAAGTTCGTCTTCCTCACCAACAGCCCCGAACGGACGCCCCACGAGCTTTCGATGAAGCTGCAGCGCATGGGACTTGCCGTTTCGCCCGATCATTTCTATACGAGCGCGATGGCAACCGCCGCCTTTCTTGCCCAACAGCAGCCCGGCTGCACCGCCTACGTCATTGGAGAAGCGGCACTTTCCAAGGCGCTCTACGACAAGGGCATCTATATGAACGACGTCAACCCCGACTACGTGGTCCTCGGCGAAACGCGCACCTATTCCTTTGAAAAGATCGAAAAGGCGATCGCCCTCGTTTCGGCGGGCGCAAAGCTGATCGGTGCCAACCCCGACACGGTGGGCGTGACCGAAACGGGCATCATGCCCGCGACAGGCGCACTCGTCGCCCCCATTGAGATCGCAACGGGCAAAAAAGCATACTTCGTGGGCAAGCCTAACCCCCTCATGCTCCGCCACGGACTCAACAAGCTCGGCTGTCACAGTGCCGACGTTGCTCTCGTTGGCGACCGCATGGATACCGACATCATCGCGGGCATTGAGTCCAACATGGACACCGTCCTCGTCCTTTCGGGCGTGACCGCCAAGGAGGACATTGACCTCTTCCCCTACCGTCCCACCTATGTTCTGTCGGGTGTCGGCGACCTTGTAAAATAATTTTTCAATTACGTCTTCAAAGGAGAGCATATATGAAATTCACGACACAAGAAGACTTCGACGCAAAGATCAAGAGCGTCCTCATCACCGAGGAGGAGATCAAGAACGCCATCGGTCGCGCGGGTGAATATATCAATAACCTCTACGACGGAAGACCTATCCTGATCGTCAGCATTCTGAAGGGCGCATTCGTCTTTATGGCGGACGTGCTTCGCGCCGTGACCGTTCCCTGCGAAATTGACTTCATGGTCGCCAAGAGCTATTACAGCGGCACCGTTTCGTCCGGCATGGTGCAGATCACCATGGACCTCACCCACGACGTGGGGGATTACCACGTCGTCATTCTTGAAGACATCGTGGACACGGGCAGAACCCTGCACGACGTCGTCGGACTTTTAAAGGAAAGACATCCCCTCTCCCTGCACGTCATCACCCTGCTCGATAAGCCCGAGCGCCGCGTGGTCGACTACACCCCCGACCTCTCGCTCTTCGTCATCCCCGACCGCTTTGTCATCGGCTACGGTCTTGACTATGGCGAGTATTTCCGCAACCTGCCTTACATCGCCGAATGCGAAGGATAATGGGCGGTTGGCGTATTTTGGCATAACTCCTCTTAACCATAGAGAAACCGCCCGACGGTGACCTGCGATAAAGCAGGTTTCCGAATATGGTGATATGTAAAAAGGACGAGATTTTCTCGTCCTTTTGTGTTTTGTTATACAATTGCTTGACGGCAAGCGACCCATTTAAGGCTTTTTCGCGTATAAGCAGCAATATTATTCGTCGGAAAGCACGGCCGCTTGGATATCGTTTTGCACATCCTTTTCAAGTCCCAACTGCTTTACGATACCGACGATGGCGGTAATAAAGGGAACCAAGCAAAGGAACCAGCCAGCGACCAAGCCGATGATTTTTCCCGTCCAATCTCCGTCGGAAAAATTCGCCGAAAAGGTGTCCTTTTCTTTCCCTTGAAGGTTACAGGTAACGGTGATAGCGCGTCCCAAGCCGAGTAAGGTGTTGATGCCACCCACACCCTTTTCCACGGTAATCTTTACGCCGCCTTTCATTTTGAGCGTGCGCACGTTGTAGCCCTTTGCCTGATACATTGACGTGATTTGATCGGTAAACGCCTCTAGATCAAAGGTTTCGGATACATTAAGCATAAGGTTTTTTGACATGATGATTGCTCCTTTATGTAAATAAATTTATGATCCATCGAATAATGAATAACAAGGCAGAGAGGAAAACAAGGATATTTTCAGTCCGTCTTGAAAAGGAAAGCTTGCGGCGAAAAAGATGGTATATAAACCAAAAAGCGGGAATGGGAAACAGACAGTGTTCACGAAACGCTTGGGAAATATCTCGCTTCAATAAAGCAAAGTAGGCATCCGTCATACCGCATCCCGGGCAAGAGATGCCAAGAAGCGCCTCAGTGGGACAGTCATACAGATCAGCCGCCACAATCACAACGAACGCAATAAGCAGCACGGACGGCAAAAAGTGATAAAGACAAGAAAGAAAGCTTTTGTTTTTCATTTCACCTTAATGGGCAAGACACCCGTCGTCGCCCATTCATTAACATATTGATCCAGCATTGAAACGAATATAAAAAACGCGGATATAATAGCCAGTGTGGGTATAACACGCAAGCTCAGATAATCAGTAACGCTTCGACAAAGAAGCCAAGCAAGAAAGGCCTCAATTGCGATAAACACGATCTTGACCACCCAGTATACCGCCGTGCGAAGGGCAAATCCTCTTTTTAAGGGTGTGCGCGAACCGACCCATTGTATAAAGATCATTAACAGCACACCCAATACAATCATCCAAAAATAAAGAGAGCTGCTTTGCTTGGCATTGAATATCAGCTCCAAAGAGGTGATCAAGCAATTTGCAAAGGTATAGCCCGCAAATATCCAAAACGGAAAAGCAAACGCAAAGCCCAGCTTGCTTGCAAAGCTTTTTGAAGCTAGCACCCTTTTTTTGAAATCCAACACAGCAAAGATCACGAAGGAAGAGAGTGCCGCAATCGCGCCGTCCTTGAGAATAAGGGGCGTTTGCTGCCAAAAGCTAGCAGGAGGCTTTAATACGCATCCATCTTCCCCGAAAAGCCCTATGACAAAGGTAAAAATGTTGCCATCGGCACCGTCGAACGCGCTGCCGAGCGTTGTTTCAAAAAACCCATCGAAGGGAATCAAGCGAAATGCCGTTTGCCAAAAATAATTAAACGCTCTCCAAGCCACAATTTCTGCATTGGCATCCGTGCTGTTCATCAGCTGCATCCAATAGCTTTGTGTGCATCCGCTTTCCACGAAAAACAAGAGATCGGCGCTGGTATACGTGATCACATTTGCCAGCATCCCAAATACGGCAAAGACAAAATAGAATTTTAAGAAAAACAGAAACCGTTTCAGACAGCTTGTCATAATTTGTCGAAAACCCTTCATTAAATCGCCATGGTCAATTATTAGTATACCATAGTATTTTATAATTGTCAAGTAAAAATTTTATAATAGTATTGAAAAATTTGACTAGGGAGCGTGCGTCACAATGTTGCTCAACGAAAATATCAAAAAGCTGCGTACGGCAAGTGGGCTCAATCAAGTGGATTTTGCCAAGAAAATGGGTGTTTCAAAGCAATGCGTTTCCAACTGGGAAAATGACAATGTGATGCCGTCCGTAGAAATGCTTGTAAAGATTGCGGATTTTTTCAAGGTCACAACGGATTACATTCTCGGAAGAAATGAACTCGTCTATCTGGACGTTTCGGGGCTTTCCGACGAGCAGATCAATCACGTCGCACTGATCGTAAACGATCTTGCGACAAAATAAACAAAAAGGTACCTCGTGGTACCTTCATGAAACAATTTTATAAAAAACAAAGGGGCTGATGCATTTCAGCATAAGCACAAACAAAAAAGAACTCTATAAACAAGGGGCAGGAGAAAACTCCTGCCTTTACTTTTACTTAATTGAAATTGAAAACCGCCCTTTCGGGCGGTTTTTTGTTTCGGCTTAATCTCTTGCTAAAGCAGGAGCGCAGCAGAAATTTTTGTGTGCTAGGCGTAAGGGAGCGAGGAAGATGACGGTGTAGTTTCCTACTCCGAATCTTCCGAGTCGACCGACAACGACGCACACGAAAATTTATGCAAGCGAAACTATGCAAGCGTAACCACAACCATAATTAGAGGTCGCCGCTTTGTCTGTTTGAAGAAGAAGCGCGAAAGTTCGTCGCTCACCTTCGCTCTGATATCGCGGATGTCGCTGCGCGCACGGGAAAGCTCGCGCTCTAATACACGGACGACAAGGGCGGATGCCTCGGTCATAAGGTCGCCCGATTCCTTCATATAAACGAAGCCGCTCGACAGAATGTCGGGGGGCGCGAGCATGGTGCCGCTTAAGCGGTCAACGGTGGCGCTGACCACTACAAGTCCGTCCTCGGCAAGCTGACGGCGCTCTCGGAGCACGACAGAGCCGACGTCGCCGACCCCCGCACCGTCCACAAGGACAATGCCCGCTTCTGCCTTTTCGGCGAAGCGAACGCTCTCGCCCTTCATTTCAAGAACTCTGCCAAGCTCGGTGGTCACAAAGATGTGATTTGACGGCATACCCATATACTCGGCAAGCTCCTTGTGCGCGTAAAGATGACGGGCTTCGCCGTGGATGGGCATGAGATATTTCGGCTTTAAAAGCGCGTGGAGAAGCTTTAACTCCTCGCGGCAGGCGTGACCCGACGCATGAATGTGCATGCTCTCGTCGTTGATGACACGGATGCCGTTCTTCACCAGCGCGTTGACGATCTTGCCGACAAGACGCTCGTTGCCGGGAATGGCAGATGCCGACAAAACGACAAGGTCGGAGGGGGTGAGCTTGATACGGTCATGCTCCCCGAACGCCATGCGGTAAAGGGCACTCATCGGCTCGCCCTGGCTACCCGTGGTAACGAGGGTCACCTCTTCGTTTTTAAATCTTCCAAGCTCCGAAACGTCCACGAGCACGCCGTCGGGAATGTCCATGTAGCCAAGCTCGCGCGCCGCGCCGATGACGCTGACCATGCTTCTGCCGAGAACGGCAACACGTCTTCCGTGACGAACGGATACGTCGATGATCTGCTGTACGCGGTGGACGTTCGACGAGAAGGTGGCGATCACGATGCGCTTGTTTTTGTGCGCAAGGAAGATCTGCTCTAAGGTACCGCCAACGCTACGCTCGGACGGCGTAAAGCCCTCTCTTTCGGCGTTGGTGGACTCGCAAAGGAGAAGCTCCACACCCATCTTGCCGATCTCGCCGAGGCGGGGCAGATCCATCATCTGTCCGTCGATGGGAGAAACGTCTAACTTAAAGTCGCCCGAATGGACCACCTTACCGATGGGGGTGTCGATGGCAAGCGCACAGGCGTCGGCGATGGAGTGGTTGACGTGGATAAACTCCACGCGGAAATCGTCACCTGCAGGAACGGTATCGCCTGCTTCGACGGTGTGCAGCTTTAATTTTTCCTCGTAACGGAATTCGGCAAGCTTCTTTTCCAAAATGCCGAGTGTGAGGCGCGTTCCGTACACGGGAATGTTGATGTGACGAAGCAAATAGGGCACGCTGCCGATATGGTCCTCGTGTCCGTGGGTCAGGAATACGCCGCGCAGCTTATCGCGGTTTCTCTCCAAATACGAGAAATCGGGGATGACGAGGTCGACGCCCGGCATCTCCTCGTCGGGAAAGCCCATGCCGCAGTCGACGATGATGATATCGCGCGGCGTTTCAAGAAGGGTCATGTTTTTGCCGACCTCACCGAGGCCGCCAAGGGGAATGACACGCAAAAGTCCCCGTTTTCCGCTCTTTGCGGACACAGTACCCGCACTCTGCTTGCCCTTCTTCTTCGCGACGGGCTTTTGAGGTGCCTGTGCTTGGACGGGCGCAGGGGTCGCCTTTTTGGAGCTTTTTTGAACGGGCGGCTTCTTTTCCGCCGCGGTCGCTCCTTTGTTCCGTGTATTTTTGCGCACGTGGGTGGGAGCCTTGGGCTTTTCCGGGCTCGGAGCGGGCGCATTCTTTTTTTCTTTTTCCGGTTTTTTTGCCTCGGCGGACTTCTTCGCGCTGCGCTTTTCGGGCTTTCCCGATACGTTTGGCTTTTGTCCGAGCACCGAGGTCAAGATCTTATCGAGCTCTTTCTCTGTCATAAGATTCCTTTCTTCTGTTTCTTCTTTGCATAGGAAAAAAGGGGTGTCTTTCTCCACCCGTTTTTCCCGTTATGTAGCGCCAATAAAGTATAGGCGCCGTTTGGCTTTTTTATGCAGGTAAATTACTTTTTGCGGCGGAAAAGACCGAAGAATCCGCCTCTCTTCTCTTCCTTGGGCGCTTCTGCCTTGGGAGCCTCCTCCGCGACGGGCACTTCTTCAAGGACGGGGGTGTCCTCTCCCGGTGCTTCTGCGGGAGCATCCTCCTTTGCAGCTGCGGCGGCAGCCTCTCTCTTTGCCTTGTTCTCGGCACGGCGACGGCGGCGCTCCTCCTTCTCACGGGCAATGCGCTCTTCCTCTGCCTTGACCTCTTCGACGGGGCGCATTACGCCCTGGCGGTCCACATCCATTTCATCGTTGAGCATATCGTCTACCGTCACACCGAAGGTGCGGGCGATCTTGAGCAGCTTTTCTACGTCGGGATAGGACTGTCCCGACTCCCACTTGTAGACCGACTGACGGGAAACGCCGATCTCAGCAGCAAAGCTCTCCTGGGTCAACCCCTTGATTTTACGAAGCTTGATCATCTTGGAATGAAAAGACATGATACCAATTTCCTTTCTTTATGTAAATCATATTTTGTAAAATTAAAGTGACAAATTAAATCATTTTAGCGAAGCATACGTTACAGTATCGAACTTCCACGCACCGTCCTCACGCCGCATGGCAAGAGAAACGCTCTCGTAGGTACGGGTGCTTTTGCCGTCCGTGACGGTGATGTCAACCAGCACGGTGGCGCGATTTCTGCCGTGGGAATCGATCTGCAAGTTTTTGTAGCTGACGTCGCCGTGGGCGATGGGCAGGTAATCCTTTTTCACCATCAGCGCGACGCCCCCTTCCCCGTCCATCGCGTCAAAATATCTGCGATAGGTAAGAAAGGTGTTCTCTTCCTTGACGGGGTTGAAGACCACGCGGTCGATATGGTCGACCATTGCCACCGAGTAGACGGCGGCGATCAACGCCTTTAATTCTTCTACGGTTTGGATGCCGTATTTTGTGCGGGACTCCTCCGACGCCTCGGCGTAGCCGCTTACGGTGTAGCCGTTTTTCTCGTCGTAGGCAAGACCCTCGCCGAAGCAGATCTCGTTGACGGCGGCGCTTTTTTCAAGCAAGCTCTCCGTCAAGGCAAGAAACTCAGCGTCGCTCTCCCCCGCACAGCCCGAAAGGGCGGTGAGTACAAGGCTTAAAAGCAGCAAAAATACCGCGGTTTTGCAAACGGTTATTTTCATTTTGCTTATTCCTCATCCGACACGGGGGCTTCCTCTGCCGCCACGGTAGGGAGCGCCTCTAACGAAGGCTCCTCGGCTTCCGTTTCCTCGACTACGATCTCCTCTTCCTTCTCCACACGGGCGAAGGTGACGATCTTTGCGCCGTCGGAGAGGCGCATCACAATGACGCCGCCCGTTGCGCGGGAGTGGACGGGAATGGAAGCGACCGAGGTGCGGATCATGGTGCCCTCGTCGGTGATGAGCAGGATGTCGTCGTCCTCGGAAACAGCGGCAACCGATGCAAGAGGACCTGTCTTTTCGGTCATCTTGTGGCAGGCAACGCCCGAGCCGCCGCGGTTCTTCATAGTACGGAAGTCGTCGAAGGGCGAACGCTTACCCATACCGTTCTCGGTGACGGTCAAGAGCGTCTTATCGTCGGAAACGGGAACAAGACCGACGACCTCGTCCTCCTCCGAAAGGCGGATACCGATGACGCCGCGTGCCGTTCTGCCCATGGCGCGGACATTCTTTTCTTCAAAGCGGACTGCCTGTGCCATACGGGTGGCGATCAGAAGATCGTCGCTGCCTCCCGTCAGACGGACAAAGAGCAATTCGTCGCCCTCGTCCAGCGTGATGGCACGCTTACCGCCCTTTCTCTGATACTCAAATTCCATGAGCGAGGTACGCTTCATGATACCCTTCTTGGTCACCATGGTGAGGTATTTGTCTGCTTCAAACTCCTTCACCGTGATGAAGGCGGTCATGCGCTCCCCTTCGCCAAGCTCCACGATGTTGGCAACGTTGGTGCCCTTCGCGGTGCGCGACGCCTCGGGAATACGGTAGACCTTGGTGGTGTATACCTTACCGAAGTTGGTAAAGATGAGAAGGAGATCGTGGCTTCCGACCACCATGACCTGCTCAACGTAGTCCTCGTCCTTCATGGAGAGTGCCGCCTTACCCATACCACCTCTTGTCTGTGCGTTATAGTCGGACGCCTTTTGCCGCTTCATGTAGCCTGCATGGGTCACCGTCACAACGGCGGTGGTTCTCGGAATGAGGTCCTCGATATCAATATCGTCGACTGCCTCAACAAGCTGAGTGCGGCGCGCATCCGCAAACTTGCGGCGGATCTCGTTGAGCTCGTTCTTGATGATGTCGTCGATCTTGGCGGGATCGGCGAGGATGCCGTTTAGCTCCGCAACAAGGGCGGTGAGCTTGGCAAGGCGGTCCTCCACCTTCTGTCGCTCTAATCCCGAAAGCTTACCGAGCGTCATTTCGACGATCGCCTGTGCCTGTGCGTCGGTAAGACCGAACTTCTCGCAAAGCATTTCCTTGGCGTTCGGGATAGACTCGCTCGCCTTGATGGTGGCGATCACCTCGTCGATATGGTCGATGGCGATCTTATAGCCCTCATAGATGTGCATCTCGGCAAGGGCACGGTCACGCTCGTACACGGTACGGTTGGTGATGACCTCGCGCTGGAAGGAGATATACTCGTCAAGCACGTTGAAGAGGGAAAGCACCTTCGGCTCACCCTTGACGAGTGCCAGCATATTGACGGCACAGGTCGCCTGCAATTGGGTATACTTATACAGCTGATTGAGAATGACCTCGGGGTTTGCGTCGCGTCTGTACTCAATGACGATGCGCATACCGCCTCTGCCCGACTCATCGCGAAGACCCGTGATGCCCTCGATCTTCTTTTCCTTGTGCATATCCGCAATGGAAGCGACAAGGGTAGACTTGTTGACGGCATAGGGGATCTCGGTCACAACGATGCGATGCTCGTTTTCTTCAATACGGGCACGGGCGCGGACAAGCACTCTACCCTTACCCGTTTCATATGCCTCGCGGATGCCGCGCGAGCCGTAAATGATGCCGTAGGTCGGAAAATCGGGACCCTTGATGTACATCATCAGCTCGTCAAGACTGCATTCGGGGTGATCCATACGGTAGATGGTACCGTCAATGACCTCTCCTAAGTTATGCTGAGGGATGTTGGTCGCCATACCGACCGCGATACCCACAGAGCCGTTGACAAGAAAGTTCGGGAAACGGGAGGGGAGCACCGTCGGCTCATCTCTCGTATTGTCGAAGTTTCTCGTCATGGGGACGACCTTCTTTTCAATGTCGGAGAGCATATAGTCGGCGATCTTCGACATTCTCGCCTCGGTATAACGGTATGCCGCGGCGCCGTCACCGTCGACGTTACCGAAGTTACCGTGACCCTCTACAAGAGGATAGCGGAGAGAGAAGGACTGTGCCATACGAACCATCGTTTCGTATACGGCGGCGTCGCCGTGCGGATGGTACCGACCCAAAACGTTACCGACGGTGGTTGCCGATTTACGGAAGGGCTTGTCGTAGGTCAGGTGATCCTCGTACATTGCGTAGAGAATACGGCGCTGACCCGGCTTCATGCCGTCACGCACGTCGGGGAGCGCACGGCTGGTGATGACGCTCATGGAGTATTCAAGGAAGGATTTTCTCACTTCCTTTTCCATGTTGCGGTCTTCTATCTTCTGGTCGGGATATTCAATGCTTTGATTTTTATCGTGTTCAACCATTGTTTCGCCTTTCTTTTTCGCCTATTCTCGCTTAAATGTCGAGGTTTTCAACGAATTTTGCGTTTTGCTCAATAAACTCACGGCGGGGCTCGACCTCGTCACCCATCAGGAGCGAGAAGGTTTCATCCGCTAAGAGCGCATCTCCCACCGTCACCTTCAAGAGGGTACGGCGCTCGGGGTCCATGGTGGTCTCCCAAAGCTGCTCGGGGTCCATCTCACCAAGACCCTTATAGCGCTCCGCCTCGGTGTTGCCGCCCATTTCCTCGATAATTCTGTCGCGCTCGGCATCCGAGAAGGCGTATCTTTCCTGGCTCTTACCCTTTTTGATCTTGTAAAGCGGGGGCTGTGCGAGATAC
>SVTN01000147.1 GCA_015063765.1 Oscillospiraceae bacterium
AATGGTGGTAGCTCATATTGAATTCTCCTTCTGTTTAATGTTTGTGTGGTAACTTCATTATAACACAGGATTCAATATGAGTGTTTTTATTTCTTAAAAGTGTTGCACTTGATAGTATAATTCACCAAATCAATAACAAAAAACCACCCTCTCGGGTGGTTTTTTGTGCTTTACTTCAAATCAAAATCCCATGCTCTTGATCTTTGCTCTGAGCGCATCTGCCTCATCGCGGTTCAAAAGGCCCGTCTGCATGTGGTAGGTGACGGTTTCGCCCTTGGCGAGGAACTTGGACTGACCGTTTCTCTGGCAATAGAGCTTGCCGAGATGCTCGCTCGTTGCAGGAAGCACCATGCCAAGGGTGTCCTCATCCTCGGTGCGGGAGATCCAACGGATGCCGAAGGGGAGCTCCTCGGGTCTGTGAATGACAAAGGTGGAAGGACCGTTCTCATTGTACTGCATGGTGTAGGCGTTGCCCTCTGCGTCCGCCGAATACTGTGCGTAGAAGACGATCTCGGGGCGGTAGCACTGCCCTTCTGCGCCGATTTTGTCCATGATGCCGGGGTCCTTGTCGAGCGCGTCGAGATAACGGTTGGTGGCGGCAGCATCGGCTTCAGAGAAGTATCCGTCGGGCACCTCATGGTTGACCTTGATGCTCGAACGGTCTGCGGTATATTCAAGGCGCGCACCGTCCACAGGGCGATGGTTGATATGGCAGAGGTAATAATACTCAAGAGGAACGTCCTTCTTGTTGGTGAAGGATGCGGTCACGTCGATGACCGTCTTGCCCTCATAGATCTTAACCATGGGAGAAAACGCATAGTTGATGGCGTAGCAGCTCTGTCTTGTGTACGTACCCGAAAGACCGATATAATTTCCCTTCTCATCATAGCCCGAAACAATATAAACCGTCTGATACTTGCAGATGGGAAGTTCGCCGTGCGGATTGTGGTCATCCTCTGCCGTCGGGTTACCCATGGCGGTAAGACCGCAATGCATAAGGAAGCAGCCGTAGGTTTCTTCAAAGGTCTGCTTTGCGGGAATAGGCTCGTCAAAGATGGTCTTCATGGTCATGTCGTAGCCGTCAAACGCCGCTCTCCAGATCATCTGACCCATATAGGGGAGCATGATGATCTCGCCTCTGTCGTTTTTAAATCTTACCGCCTTGACGCCGGTCGAGTAAGTAAAGATGGACGCCGACAGCTTTCCGAACGATACGACCTCCTTCTCGTCACGGGTAAAGAAGTCCTCGTACAAATACAGCTTATTCATAATATCCTCCAAAGAAAATTTTTACCAAATTCATTATAAATCAATTCTGCACAAAAATCAATATTTTTTGTGAAAATACGCAAAAAAGCCAAGCACGCGCCGCCCTTGACAAAGCCCATGAAACATGATATAATTTGAAAGACAAAACCCAAGGAGAAAAAATCCTCATGGAAAAAGCCATCCCATATCGGGGAGACGCCCCGTATATCTTTATCAGCTATGCCCATAAGGATGCGCAAAGCGTCCTTCCCATCATCGGCACGATGCAAGCGTCGGGCTTCCGCATCTGGTTTGACGAGGGCATTGATCCCGGCACCGAATGGGACAACGTCATTGCCGAGCAGATCGAAAAAAGCAGTTATTTTCTTGCCTTCGTTTCGGAAAACTATCTTGCTTCCGAAAACTGCAAGGACGAGCTCAATTTCGCCCGTGATCTCGGCAAGCACCGCTTGCTTGTGTATCTTGAAAACGTTACCCTGCCTGCCGGCATGGCAATGCGCATGAACCGCATTCAATCCGTCTTTAAGTACAAATACGCCGACGAAGCCGCCTTCTATAAGGTGCTCTACTCGGCAGACGGCATCTACGACATGTGCGACGGAGAAAAGAAAGAGGAAAAGACCGAGCCCGTTTTCACCGCACAGCCCCAAGGAACGCAGGTGACGCCCCCTGTCCACGCTCCGAAGGTTAAGGGAGAAATTCCCCTCTCCGCAATTTTCAAAAACATTTTTTCGCATATAAAACTTTTCTTCCGCAAGCCGACTTTAGGCAGCGTCTTTACACGGCTTTTCATCCTACTTCTGTACGCCGCGTTTTTCTGCCTGGGCATCAACGTGGTCGTGGCAGGCGCAACCTTTTTGGTTCTCTCTGTTCCGTGTGCCGTCATTGCGCTGGTACTGACGCCCATTGAAAAAAAGAAGCATCCCGAGCGATACGCCCATCTTGCCGAGGAAAAGGGAAAACGCAGCTTTGGTCTTCGCATAATGGCATACATCGCGCTTGCATTCGCCTTTCTGACTTACGCGAACACCCCCACAGCAGTTTCCTTCTTCCTTTTTTGGACAGGCTATTGCTTCTTCGCTTCCTTCATTCCGCACGGATATTCGAGAGTTGGTGTCGGACCGCTTACAATTCCGAGAGCACTCGTGCGCGTGATCGCCATTCTGTTCAGCCTGTTTGCCACCGGTATCATGGTGTGAAATTTCTTCCCAAGGAGAAAACGATATGAAAAAATCTTTATCCTATATTCTTTCCGTTTGTCTTTGTCTTTCCTTTTGTGTGATGCTCGCGTCGTGCGCGCACAAGCACGTCTACAAAACGGAGTGGACGGCGGATGGAACCCATCATTGGCACGTTTGTGAAAAGGAAGACTGCACCGAGCTTGCCGACAAGGCAGAGCACAGCTGGGACGAGGGCAAGATCACCGTGCCCGCAGAGGCAGGCTCCCCCGGCTTAAAAATCTTCACCTGCTCCGTTTGCGGTGAAACGAGAGGCGAGGAGATCGTCATAAAAACCACCGTCACGGACGAGGAATGGGCAAACGCAATTGCCGCAAGCAACTTCACCGTCTATAGCACGGTCACCGAGCGCGGTGAGCAGACGTCCTCTACGGAAAAGATCACCGATACCACGGTGGATCAATTCATCTCGCGCTTACACCCCCTGCCCGAGGGCGCAAGCTTTACTTATGACCCCACCACAAATGCTTACATCTTTGAAAGTGCAGAAGCAGAAGCCACCGAGGGCGATATCACCACCAAAACCTACAGCGACAAGTACATCTTCTATTTTGAAGACGGGAAGCTTGTAAGGTTTGCGTTTGCCGAGGGCGGTTACACCGAGTTTGACAAAAACACCTTGGAAACCGTATACGACGACACCCGCTCGGGCGAAGTCACCCACAACTACGAGTTTACCGATTACGGAACGACGGTTGCGGAAGTGAATTGTCAATTGAAGTGCAACACTTTTAACGAAAACGTTGCAATTCCAAATTCCAAGAATCCTGAGCAGAAATAAAATTTAAACATTTGCGGGGTCTGTTGTTAATTAACGACAGA
>SVTN01000011.1 GCA_015063765.1 Oscillospiraceae bacterium
GCTCGGTGTCTACCAGATTTTTGGAGCAACCGAGGGAAACAAATCCAATTTTCATAAAAATCCTTTACTTTAAAAAGCGTGAGATACGGGGACGGATGCGCAAGCCGTAATATACGATCAAGCGCGAGAGGGCGATGTCGTACAAAACGAACGCCGTCATAGCCACCGCCAAGAAGACGGGGAGAAGCCAGCCCGAGAGGATGGCGTCGGGTAAGAGCAGGACGAATTTGGCGACTACAACGAAGGCGGTCAAAATACATCCCGCGAGAAGGAGCTTTAGCACCCATTCAAGGACGGGGTGCAACCGCTCTAAGACCGCCTTGCAAAGCGGATAAAGCCCAAGGCAGGCGAAGAGGAGCCCTGCAGAGCCTGTGGGTAAGAGGAGAAGGGTGGCGATGGAGGTGACCAGCCAAAAGAGGTAGGGGTACACGCCGCCAAGCTCGATGCGCAAGAAGACAACGAAGCAGGAAACAATCGCCGCTAAGGAAAGGTCCAGCACCTCTACGAGCGAGCCAAGCGTCAAAAGCACGGTGGCAAGCGCCGCAAGAAGGGCGGTAAGGGTGAGCTTTTTGGTTCCCTTCATGGTCAGCAGCAGGAGATCAGGTCGCCGCCCATGCACTCACAGCAGCAGTCGGCGCAGATAAGGCCCTGGCAGATGTCGCAAGAGGAGCATCCACCCGCGTTTGCGTTGCTCTGACCGCCGTAGTAGGTTCTGCCATAGCCCGCCGAGCGTTGGTTGAACATCTGCTTTGCCTGCTGATATTCGACGTTCGAGGGGTCCATCTGGCATGCGGTCTCCAGCTCACGCATCGCGTCGTTGACATAGCCGCGGTGCATCAGCACGAGCGACTCTAAGAAGTGCCAATCGGCGGTGCGCTCGGCGACGGGAATGCGGGAGAGTGCCGCCTCCGCCTCACGCATGCGGCGCGCGTTGATCATGGTGCGGATCTCGGCATAGGTGGCAGTCTTTGCGCCGCCCTTTGCACCGCCCTTGCGCTCGCGCGTGATGGTGTCGTATGCCTCGTTGACCTCTTTCATCTTCTCGGTGGCGAGCTCCGCCATATCGGGGTTGTCGGCATAGTTGTCGGGATGGTATTTTCTCGCCAAGGCGCGATACGCGTTTTTGATCTCAATATCGGTCGCGTCACGCGAGACGCCAAGCACTTTATAAGGATCTGTCATGTTTTCCTCCGTAAAGCTTTTCTTGCTTTTTATTTTTTGGCTTTCCGAGCAGGTCTATGCGGTCGGGAAGCCCTAAGTATACGGTATTTTTGATGATGTTCTCTAGGGAAGCGTCCCCCTTGAAGGGCAGCTTTTCGATCGCCTCGCCGAGCTTTACAAGGCTAAGGCGCAAGGAGGTCTTGACTTCGTCTGGAATGCCGTCATCAAATCCCTTTCCATCGGGGTAGAGAAGAACGTAGGGGTTGTAGCTTCCGCTCTTTTTGTCTGCGCGGTAATCGTCCGCCGCATCGGCGGCATAGATGAACATACCGAGGTGATAGCCGACCTCGTAAAAGAGGGCGTGCTCCTCTCCCTCTAACCCTTCGGCAAAGCAGAGGCCGAGAAGGTCGCCGAAGACGGCGGCAGGAGCATCAATCGAGGGGGTGTTTTGCTCTTCGAGCACCGCAAGCTCGGATAAGCATTCCTCCGTTTCACGGGCGAGGAAGGGAAGGCGTGCACGCCGTGAAGCCCGTCTGAGCGAAGGAAGGGCAAGGAGCGCACGGAGCTTATGTCCGCCTTTATCCTTTTTGTCGTCAAGGCATTTTTCATAAGAGAGCACCGCCGAAACCCGTGCGGCAAAGGTGAGTGCCTCGTTTTCGGTAAGACAGCTCTTTGCACGGCAAGGGTGGGCAATACAGCGGCATTTTTTTGCACAGGTGTGTCTGTCGGTGAGCAGCATGCGGCAAACGGCAAGAAAAACGATGTCGTACGAGAGGGTGAGGGAAGAGAAAAATCCCGTTTCCCGACGCATGGCACGGCAGACGCCGCAATAGGCGGCGCGGTAAAAGGCATATTCCTTGACGAGCAGGTCGTCGGGGCGCGGCTTTACATATCCGAACATGGCTGCTTCCTTTCACCGTTCACAGTTATACCATTTTATTGTACCACACTTTCTTGAAGAAATCAAGGAAACTGTGTGGAAAAGTGTGAAAAAATTGAAGAAATCCCCGAAAGCGCGGTAGCCCTCTTGATTTTTCATCACATTTATGTTAAAATGATATTTGTATTAGTATCTCTTGGGGGACATGATGCAGATCAGGAAGGCTACTTGCACGGATATCCCTGCCGTTTTGGCGATGGAAAGGGCTGTTTTTTCGGATGCGTGGGGAGATGAGGATCTTCTTTCGCATTTGGAGCGTGAGCATCTTCGTTTTCTCGTTTGTGAGGAAAACGGGGAGATCTGCGGGTACTTGCTTGGCTCGTGCATTCCGCCCGAGGGTGAGATCTACCGTGTTGCGGCGCACCCCGCATACCTGCGGCACGGCATCGGCGAAGCGCTTTGCAAAGCCTTTCTCGCGCTTTGCGATACGGTATATCTTGAGGTGCGGCGCTCGAATGCGCCTGCACGCGCGCTTTATGAAAAGCTCGGTTTCTCCTTGACGGGAGAGCGAAAAAATTACTATAAGGATCCTACGGAGGACGCTTGCCTTTATCGGCGCGGTTGACAAATGAAGATCATTGGCTTTGAAAGCTCTTGTGACGAAACGGCGGTTTCTGTCTTAGAGGCGGACGAACAGGGAAAACTGCATATTCTTTCAAACGCGATCGCGTCGCAGGTGGATACCCACCGCCTTTACGGCGGTGTCGTGCCCGAGATCGCGGGGCGCGCCCATATCGAGGCGATCTCCGCCCTCACGCGTGAAGCACTCGAGGTGGCAGACACAAGACCCGAGGAGCTTTCCTGCGTGGCGGTCACCACCCATCCGGGACTGATCGGCGCGCTTCTTGTCGGCGTTTCCTTTGCCAAGGCGTTTGCCGTGAGGTACGGGCTTCCCCTCATCTCGGTCGACCATATCAAGGGGCACGTTGCCGCCGCATATCTGACCGAAACACCGCCCGCGCCCCCGTATGTTGCACTCGTGGTTTCGGGGGGACACACCTCGCTCTTTGCGGTAGAGGACTATACCCGCTTCCGCCTTGTGGGGGAAACGCGGGACGACGCCATCGGTGAAGCGTTTGACAAGATCGGACGCATCGTTGGACTGCCGTACCCTGCGGGGGCAGGCTTCGACACCCTTGCAAGGGAAGGCTTTGTGCGTGCGACGGGAAAGACGGAGGGCTTTTACGAGGCGTTTCGGAAAACCGAGGTCTACCGTGACCCCTATTACAAATTCCCCTCGGCGGCGCTTTCGGACGGATCGCTTGACTTCTCCTTCTCGGGTATGAAGACTGCCGCCATCAATCTTTTGCATCGCTTTGAGCAAACGGGAATTTCCCTAGAAAGAGATTATTTTGCCGCGGCATATACCTACGCCGCCGTCGAATCGGTGGCGAAAAAGGTGGAGATGCTCCTTAAGGAATATCCCACCGCCTCTCTCACCGTTGCGGGCGGTGTCGCCGCCAACTCCCATTTAAGGCATAGACTGTCTTCTCTTTGCGAGAAAATGGGAAGAACTCTTTGTATGCCACCGATTTCTCTTTGCGGTGATAACGCCGCCATGATCGCCGCGCAGGGATATTACGAATTTCTCTGCGGTCATATTGCGGAAAGCACGCAGAATGCTTCCGCCGAGGACGACGCGCTTTGAGCCGTCCTTCATCAAACGAAAAGGATTAGAGTTATGTCAGAACAACGTAAAAGACATTTGCGCCGCACGCGGAGCGTTGCGGAGCGTGGGATGGTTTCTACGGCGGTCATTCGCCGCTTGCCGCGCTACCACCGTTTTCTCGGTGACCTGCTTCGCAAAAACGAGCTTCGTATCTCCTCGGCGCGCCTTTCTCAGTTAATGGGCGTCACGGCGTCGCAGATCCGTCAGGACCTCAACTGCTTTGGCGGCTTCGGTCAGCAGGGATACGGCTATAACGTCAGATATCTTTATGAGCAGATCGGTGAATTGCTCGGTGTCAGCGAAGGCTACCGTGCTGTGATCGTGGGTGCGGGCAACCTTGGCAGGGCACTCGTATCCAGCCATATGTTTGAGCGCCGCGGCGTTGTCAGAACGGCAATGTTCGATACCGACGAAAACGTGATCGGGCGCACCTTTGGCGGAATTCCTGTATACAACGTTTCGGGACTTGAGGAATATGTGCGCGCGGCGCACATCGATATTGCGGTCTTGACTACCCCCAAGGATGCCGCCGAGGGAGAGGCAAGACGGCTTGCCGCCGCAGGAATTAAGGGAATTTGGAACTTTTCGGTTCAAGAGCTGACGCTCCCCGATTATCCCGACGTCGTAATTGAAAACATGCACATGGGCGACTCGCTTATGATGCTCCTTTACGCGGTGAAGGAGAAGGAGGACGGACGTTGAAGCGTTATATTCGTTCGGGAAAGCTTCCCGAAAAGACGGAGGCGTTCTTTAACGCCAGCGCCGAGGAGCTTCGCGTTCTTGCCTTGATCCTTGCTTCCGATTTGCCGCTTTCCGCAGAGGATCTGCAGACGGCGGCGCGCCTTGAAAGCCTTGGCGACGCCAAGGACGCGCTTGCCTTTTGGCGAGGCGCAGGGCTGATCAAGACGGCACCTGCAAAGAAGGAAGCCGTCGCCGAGGAAGCACCCGCCCCCAAAAAGAAGCCCATCCGCTCCGCGGACGCGCTCCCCGAATATTCGGGAAGCGAGGTGGCTTCTCTCATTGAAAAGGGCAATCTTGCTTCCTTTATCGAAGCATGTCAGCAGATCTACGGTAAGGTGCTCTCCTCGACCGATATCAACATCCTCGTGGGGCTCAAGGAAGAATTGCACTTCGACTGTGAATACATATGCTTGCTCCTCGAATATTATGGCGAGAAGGCAAAAAAGCCGATGCGCTACGTAGAAAAGGTGGCGTTTTCACTGTATGATCAGGGGGTACTTTCCTTTGAGCAGCTAGAGGCATACATCGAAAAGCACCGCATGATGCGCACGCGCGAGGGCGGACTGCGCCGCCTGTTCGGCATGGGCGAGCGTGCCTTGACCGCAAAGGAGGAGGAAGCCTTCACCCGTTGGTGCGTGGAATACGGCTATGACGATGCTTTGATCGGACTTGCTTACGATCTAACGGTGGGGGCGACGGGCAAAGCGTCTGTCGTCTATGCGGACAAGATCATCACAAGATGGAACACCGCAGGCTGCAAGACGGTGGCGGATGCCAATGCGCTTTTGGAGAAGGAAAAGACCGAGAAGGCGGCAAAGAAATCGCCGAAATCGGCAAAGGAAGCAGAAAAGGACGAGATGCGATCCTTTGACGTGGAGGATTTCTTCGCTCACGCGCTTGACCGAAGCTACGGCAAAAAAGACTGATATTTCCTAAGAAAGGGAAAAAGGCTATGGGCTTTAGTAAGGAAAATTACGGATACGTGGAGGGGCTTCTTGCCAAGCGCCGCCAGGAGAGCGAGCTTCGCTCCCGTGAGCGTACCCTTGAGGTGTACGCGAGGTGTCCTGAGCTTAAAGAGGTGGACCGCCGCCTTTCGGGCACAGGCTTTGCGCTTGTGCGTGTGGCGATGGAGAAGGTGGACGTGGAAAACCGCGTTGCCGCGCTGAAGGAAGAAAATCTTGCTCTGCAGAAGCGACGCGCTGAGCTGCTTTCTTCGCTGGATCTCCCCGAAAACTATACCGACGTGATCCCCGTTTGTCCGCATTGCCGCGATACGGGAAGGCTTGACCGTGGGCTTTGCTCTTGCATGAAGCAGATGCTCATTGAGGCGGGCTATCGCTCGTCGGGATTGGGTGCACTTCTCAAAAAGCAGAGTTTTGACAACTTTTCTTTGCGTTTTTACGACGGTGATGCTCTGAAATATGCAGAGATCGCCTTGCATACGGCAAAGGATTTTGCCGAAACCTTCGATAAAACGGGTAGAAACCTGCTCTTTATGGGCGGAACGGGACTTGGAAAGACCCATCTTTCCACCTCCATTGCAAAGCGCGCCATTGAGCGTGGCTTTGACGTCGTTTACGAAACGGCGCAGAACGTGATCGCCGATTTTGAGCACGACCGCTTTAAGAGCGGCTACGGCGAGAGCGAGAGCCGCAGCGAGAAGTATCTTGAATGTGATCTTCTCATCATGGACGACCTCGGTGCGGAGCTGACCAATCAGTTTACCGTGTCCTCGCTCTATAACATCATTAACACACGCATCAATCTCGGTAAGAGCATGATCGTGAGCACCAACCTCGGACAGAAAAATCTCTTAGAGCGCTATGATGAGCGTATCACGAGCCGCCTTTTCGGTGAGTTTGATCCCTTTCTCTTCCGTGGGGTGGATATCAGAAGACAAAAATAAAAACTTTTTGGTTGATAAGGAGTACGGGGGTTTTCCCCGTGCTCCTTTTCTATTAAGTTAAATTTATGCTATAAAAGCATAAAATTGTAATAGAATTGTTCTTTCCGTCGCGGTATAATAAAATTGACGTTTGTAATAAAATTCGGGAGGAGCTCATATGAAGCCCAATACGCATTATACCCCCACAGAAAACGGCTTTGCCATCAGTGGAAGCGCGGAGTTTTTCAACAGAACGCTCTACGGCTCACACAAGAACGACGACAAGTCGGACCGCTTCTTTACCTTCGCGGGGGATGTTCCGAAGTTTCTTGGTGCGACGACCGACTGGATCAAGAACAATGTGACCTACTACGACAAGTGCGGTCAATTGCACAGCGGTCTTGCGATCACCCCCGGAACGCGCTCGCCGTTCTGGTATTCCAGAGATATCGACACCACCTCCCGTTGGTTTCACGATTCCGAGGACGTCGTTGCCGAATTTAAGAACGGCTGGATGGAGTACAAGCTTTCCCAATGCTCTGCTTGGTTTCCCGATGTCCGTGTGAATATTGAAGCATATCCTCTTCTTCCCGATGACGGGTATCTTGTGCATTACAGAATTACCACCGACCAGCACGTTTACTTTGTTGCGGGCTTTGGCGGCGTTGCGGAGCGTGCGCGCTGCGGCCGTTTTGAGTATAAGGGAGTTCCGCACCGTGATTTTGGTGTGGAGGATGCCAAAGGCAACGTGGTGGAGCTTGGGAAAAACCGTGCTTGCATCACGCAAAAGGAGGACGGTAGAAACGTAAGAGTCGCCACGAGCTTTGATGCGGACTTCTCGCTTGGCTCTGCGAAAGCGATGTCCGAGCCGTATCCGAGCATCTTCCTTGGAAATGCCCCCGAGCATGACGACGACAACGTCGTGAAAATTTCGGCAGCCATCAAGCCGGGGCAGATGCTTGACGGCTATATCCTCGTGCTTTATAACTCGGACGAAGCAACCCTTGAGCAATATCTCACGATGAAAAACCCCGTGGGCTACATCAAGCAGCAGCTGTACGCAAAGCACGCCTGCATTGACGTTTCGACCCCTGAAAAAGCGCTTGATCTCACCATCGCTCCCACTGTGATGGCAATGGATGCCTCTTGGCATAAGGATGCCTTTTATCACGGCTCGTTTGCGTACCACACCCCCTTCCTCGGGTGGCGAAACTGGTATGCGCCCACCGCACTCGGCTGGGGGGATCGGGTAGAAACGACCATGGCGATGTGGCTCAGCCACATTACGCGCGGCGACGTGAAGGACGAGCGCGTTTGGTATTACGACGGCGAAAGCCGCTACTTCCATGACGGAAGATACCACGAGCTTGAAAACCCCGTCGGCAGACTCCCTGCATTCTTTACCGTCGAGGAAAACTCGGTTTTGAAGCCCTATTACGGACCGTATAACATGCACGAGTGTGCCCTCGATATGATGCTTTATTACATCGAATGGTCGGGCAATCTTGCGCTTGCCGAAAAGTATTTTGATGACATGTGCGCAATGGCGGATTTCGAAACGAGAATTTTCGATCCCGATGACGACGGGCTGTATCAAAATCAGCTCAACACATGGATCTCCGACGGTCATAACTACAACGGTGCGGGCTGCGCACAGTCGACGGCGTACAACTACCGCGCCAATCTGGTTCTTTCCAAAATCGCAAAGAAGATTGGACGCGACGGAGAGCGCTTTGCTCTTCGTGCCGAAAAGATCAAGCGTGCGCTGAACGAAAAGCTGTGGATGCCGAACGAGGGTGTGATCGCGGAATCTCTTGATACCATCGGTAACTGTCTGTTGCACCCTTCGGTGGAGCTTCCTACCGTCTACCATGTGATGGATTCGGAGATGATCGACGGATTCAAGGCGTACAGAACGCTGAAGTTTACGGAAAAGCATCTTAAGAGCATCGCAACACCCGGAAACGGGGGGAGACTTTGCTATTCCTCGAATTGGCTGCCCAAGAAGTACTCGCAATGCGGTATCTTTCCGCAGGAAAATGCGCATTTGGCACTTGTGTATTTCAAGCTCGGCTTGAAGGACGCGGCAAAGAAGCTCCTTGACGGCATTGCAGACTGCTATTTCACGGGCAAAAATCCCGGTATGGCGGCACACGTGCAGTCGGCGATGTGCACCAACGACCTCGGTGACATGGACTTCTCTGACGTTTCGAGCACCTATCTGCGCCTTGTCGTTGAGGGCTTGTTCGGTATCAGGATCAATCATCTTGACAACCTTATTTACATTCAGCCCGGTTTTCCCGACGAATGGGAGCATGCAAGCCTGACGCTTGGGGATATTGCCTTTGATTATCACAGACGGGGAAGCCATGAGGTCTTTACCGTTCACAGCGACAGAACGGAAAGAAAGCGGATCAGAGTTCCTATGCGCGCGTCCGATATCGAGGCTGTTATGCTGGACGGGGTGCCTGTGCCTTATGAGATCGTTCCTGCACCGAACAATAGCTTTATCACGGTTGAAACGGATAAGGTCGGCAGATTCCAGCTCCGCGTGATGCACGGGAACGGTGCCATCCCGACGGTCGCTTGCCCTGAAAGCGTTGTTACGGGCGGCAGAATCGCTTTTGAACTGAAGGGCGCTACGCTTGTTGAGGTGTTTGACGTATCGGAGGCGCTCGAAGATATCACCGTCGTTGGAAACAAGGTCTACGCAACCGCGAAGGATGCGGCGGGTGACCACACCCTCTTCGTGCGTGCCGTCAACGGCGAGTACAATGCATGGCTGGCGGCGGATTACGATATCGTGAAGGAAGAGCCAAAGCTCCCCCCTCTTACGGATAAGCCGTTTGTTCCCGTGGATATCAGCGCGTACTTTAACTGCAATATGACCGAGGTGCACGAGAAGGATTATCTCTCGCCGCGCCCGAAGGGCTTTTCCATGAGCCTCTACCGCAACGGTCGCTACTCCCACAACGCGCCCCAAGCGCGCAAGGTGAAGAATGCAAACGGCAAACTCGTGATGGAAATTGAGGATTCCTTCTTCAGAAATGCGGGCGGTACCGTCTATTCTCCCTCGGGTATCCCCTTTGCGACGCCTGCCACGGGCGAGAATCTTGCGTGTGTTTCGATTTTCGACGTATTCCCGACGGCGCTTACCGTGCCGCTTGAGGGGACGGGCGAGGAGCTCGCCATTCTCTTTATTGCCAGTGCCTTCAATCTGCATACGGGTGTCGAAAACGTGCGCGTGACGGTAGAGTATGCGGACGGTACGAAGGAGAATACAAGTCTTATGTATCCCACCGCCATTGATGATTGGCTCACCTCTGCCTTAACAACGGAGTCCGAGGTGTTCTACTTCAGCAATACCGCGCACGCCTCTGTCAAGCGGATCAGGATCCGTCCCGACAAGCCGCTTGCGGGCATTAAAATTGAAGCCATCGCGAATGAGGTCATCTTCGGTGTCGCAGGCATCAGCGTGAAATAATATGAAAAACAAAAAACGCCCTTCGGGGCGTTTTTTTGCTGAGGGTTTTCTGTTCTTTCTTGAAAGAAAGAACCAAAGAACTTTTGAAGATTTTAAAAAAAGGTTCTTAGGGGTGTGGGGGCTTCTTGCAAGAAGCCCCCACGGTTCTTTACGCGTCTAAGCGTGCTTCGAGATTTTTGCGGATCTCGGCGATAAACTCTGCCGAGGTGACGGCGCGGGTCTTGATGCTACCGTCGGTGAGGGAAACGAGGTCCTTGGTCATGACGCCCGACGAGAGGGTGTCGATGCAAGCCCCTTCGAGGGCGTCTGCGAATGCGACGAGATCGGAAAGATGATCCAGCTCGCCACGCTTGCGGAGCGCGCCCGACCATGCGTAGATGGTTGCCATCGGGTTGGTCGAGGTTTCTTCGCCCTTTAAGTACTTGTAGTAGTGACGGGTGACGGTGCCGTGTGCCGCCTCATATTCGTAATTGCCGTCGGGAGATACGAGAACCGAGGTCATCATGGCGAGAGAGCCGAAGGCGGTCGATACCATGTCGCTCATGACGTCGCCGTCGTAGTTCTTGCATGCCCAGATGAAGCCGCCCTCGCTGCGGATGACGCGTGCGACGGCGTCGTCGATCAGGGTGTAGAAGTAGGTGATGCCTACCTTCTCAAAGTCAGCCTTGTATTCGTTATCGTAGATCTCCTGGAAGATCAGCTTGAAGGTCTGGTCGTATTGCTTCGAGATGGTGTCCTTGGTGGAGAACCAGAGATCCTGCTTGGTCGAGAGTGCATACTTGAAGCAAGCGTGCGCGAAGGAGCGGATGGAGGAATCCTTGTTGTAGGAGCCCTGAAGCACACCTGCGCACTCAAAATTGTAGACCGTTTCGCGGAAGGTTTCGCGGCCGTCCTTGTCGGTGAAGACAAGCTCTGCCTTTCCTTCGTCGGGAACGCGGTACTCGGTTGCCTTATAGATGTCGCCGTAGGCGTGACGGGCAATGGTGATGGGCTTCTTCCAGTTGCGGACTGCGGGGTGGATGAAGTCGAGCAGGATGGGGGCGCGGAACACCGTACCGTCAAGAATGGCGCGGATGGTGCCGTTGGGGCTCTTCCACATCTCGGAGAGGTTGTATTCCTCTACGCGCTGACGGTTGGGGGTGATGGTGGCACACTTGACGGCAACACCGTACTTCTTGGTGGCGTACGCCGAGTCAAAGGTGACCTTGTCCTTGGTTCTTTCGCGCTCGGGAAGACCGAGGTCGTAATACTCCGTCTTGAGGTCCACGAAGGGAAGAAGGAGCTCGTCCTTGATCATTTTCCAAAGAATGCGGGTCATTTCGTCGCCGTCCATTTCGACGAGGGGGGTGAGCATTTTGATTTTTTCCATCATTCAATACCTCCGAATATAGGAAAATAAAATAAAAAAGATTTTACGGCGCGTTCCATTGACGCGCCGTAGCCATTATAGCAAAAGAAAGAGAAAAAAGCAAGTGCTTTTAGGTTTTTTTCGCTTTATGCGCGTCACTCTCGGGAATCATCCGAAGGGTTGGCGCAAAGGCAGCCTTGATGCGGCGCAAAAGAAAGTCCGCGGGGGATTTCGGCTTGGTTAAAAACTCTAACAGATCCGACTTCTCGCCAACACCGCTCCTTAAGAGGTTTTCGACCACCTCGTAGCCGGGGGCTTCGGTTAGCGTTAGGGTAAGTTTTCCGTGGATGGGACGGATGAGCAGCAAGCGCGAGCTTGCAAGGGCAGGGAAGCGAAGCTCTAAGCGCAAATACGGCTCTCTTTCCTCGGTAAGACCGCAGGCGTAAGCCGCCGCGACGCGGTATTTTTCCCCGTGGATCGTAAGAATGCCGTAGACGAAGCGGCAGTTGCCCGCCGCGATGTGGTAGTTCTCCTTGCCCTCTGTGAAGGAAAAGAGAATGCCGTCCCCCTTTTTGCAGGGGGAGAGGGTGATGGCGGAGATGCCCTTGGTGGGGCTGTTTTGGATAAGGCGGGTCAAGAGGGGCAGAACACCGCTGTTGTTTTCGTGCAGCAAAAAGCGTCCTTCAAGGGCGGGGAAGAGCCTCTCCCTTGCCTCGTGATTTTCAAAGCTGATATACGGGGGGATCAGGCTTGCCTTTTCCCCGAAGTGACGGGCAATTTCACGTCGCTCCCGTCTTGCGCGGCGGGTGTCGCACGCCGTCATGCCCAAAAGCTCGCGCAGGGCGGCTTTGAGGGAGAGGGCGTCTTGGAACAGGCAGGGGTCTCCCGCCGTAATGGCGACGACAAGCTGCCGTTCGGGATACACCCAAACGTTTTGCCCTAACATGCCGTTGAAGAGAAAGCTGCCGTTTTCCTTATGCCGCCACAGGTGGTAGCCGTAATCAAAGCGACCGATCGCGTTGGGTACCTCTGTATGGCGTTCCGTCATACGGGCAAGCCATTTCTCGGAAATGAGGCGTTTGCCGTACCATTCGCCGCGGTTTAAAAAGAGCATGCCGAGCTTTGCCATGGCTTTGACCGAGAGATAAAGACCCCAGCCGCCCTTCTCGACCCCCTCGCAGGACTTTTCCCAAAAATAGTTGTGGATGTCCATGGGGGCGAACAGCCGCTCGTCAAGAAATTCGGAGAGGGAGCGTTCCGTCACACGGGTCACGATGACGGCGAGAATATAGCTGCACATGCTGTTGTAGGCAAATTCCTCGCCCGGCTTATCGCGCAAGCCCGATTCGAAGAAATCCTTGGTGTAGGTGTCGGAAATGGCAACCCCGATCTCGTTGAAGGGGAGGTTTACCGACATGGAGAGCAGGTGGTGCAGGGTGAGGGATTTGAATTTTGCGCTTGCGCGCTTTCCCTTGAATTCGGGGAAAAAGGAAAGAACGGGATCGGTGGGGGAGAGCTTTCCGTCATCGACCAGCATGCCAATGGCAAGCCCCGTTAAGGTTTTCGAGAGGGAAAACGCCGCGTGCGGCATATCGACGGAGTAGCCCGCCTTTGCCGCTTCAAAGACGCATTTTCCCTGTGAGAGCACCGTTACGGCATGCACGTTTCCTTCGCGGCTTTCGGAGAGGGTACGCGCAAAGGCAAGCAAGCGTTCTCCGTCCACCCCCACGCGCTTCGGGCGCGCCGAGGGAAAATACGGCTCACGGATGGGAAGCAGGAGTGCTGTTTTTGTGGGGTGCGGAGGGATGAGGGCGAAATCGGGCTTTCCCTTGATCAAGCAGTCGTAAACCACGCGGATGGCAGAGAGTGCGTTTGAGATATCCATAGCGTTCCTTTCTGAAGGAAGGTGTCACTCCGAAATGCGGTCGAGCATCTGACGGTATTCTTCCTTCGTGTATAAGAGATTGCAGGCATCGAGCAGGGCGTTGGCGGTCAGGTCGGGGGGAAGACCTAAGGCAAGCGCGAGGGCTTCGCGCCGTGTCTTTGCGCCGACATTCCCCGAAAGGCCGTCCAAATAAAAGTCCTGCTTGGTGATGCCGCCGTGTTCCTTGGGCGGTGCGCCGTCGACATACGGGGCGAGGATGGCGCGGAGGGTGTCGGCTTCTATCCCTTCGACACCGAGAAGCCCCGCTTTGCCTGCCTTTTCCTTGCGCTTTTCCTTGCCCTTGACGGCAGGGATATAGAGATGCGTGACCCGATCCTTCGGCAAAAGCTCCGAAAGGAAGGAGCGGATCTGCCGTCCGCCGCCGTCGGCGTCGGTCAGGACGATGACACCCGACCTTTCCGCCAAGCGACGGAGAAGCGTCCGCTTTTCCGCCTTTTTAAAGAGGGCAAAGCCGTCGGTGGGAATGATGTATGCCGAGAAAAGAGAGTCCAACTTGATCTTATCATATTTGCCCTCGACGATGATGGGGCGTGAGATGCAAGGCTTTTCCATAACTTCCTCGAATGTAATGTTTTGTTTACTTTTTGCTGTGGTCGCAAAGGGAAGCGAGTGGGCACGACGCGCATTTGGGGGCGCGTGCGGTGCAGATATCTCTTCCAAACCAGACGATGCGGTGACAGAAGTCGGCACTTTCCTTAGGGTCAAGAAGCGGCGTCATGATGCGCTCGATCTTGGCGGGATTTTTTTCGTCCTCGGGGTATGCACCAAGCCGTCCGCAGATGCGGATGAAATGGGTGTCGGTGACGACGGCGGGCTTGCCGAATACGTCGCCGAGCAGAAGGTTCGCGATCTTTCTGCCGACGCCCGGGAAGAGAAGAAGCTCCTCCATGGTGTCGGGAAGCTTGCCCCCGAAGCGAGAAAGAAGCAAAGCGGCGCTTTCCTTTAAGTCGCTTCCCTTCGTCATATGCAGTCCGCAGGGGCGCACCAGCTCTTGAAGCTCGGCGAGGTCGGCATCCGCCATTTTTTCGGGGGTGGGATATTTCTCAAAGAGGGGGATGGAAACCTCGTTGACCCGTTTATCGGTGCATTGTGCAGAGAGCCTGCCCATGACGAGCAAGCGCCAAGGGTCGCCGCCGTACTTGAGCGCACATTCGGCGGAGGGGTAGATCTCCTTTAATTTTTGGGTGATCTTCGCCATTTTATACTGCTTTTCCGCTGTATCGATCAAGGATGCGAGAAGAGCGCAGGGAAGACCGATGATATTGTCGAAGCTGCCGCGATAGGAGTCGACCAGCTTGCCGCCCTTGCCTTGGATGCCGTAAGCACCTGCCTTGTCCATCGGCTCGCCCGTCTTCACGTAGCGCAAAATCTCCTTTTCGGTCAGCTGACGGAAGCGCACCACCGAGGTGTCGGCGGCGGCAAGCGTTCTTCCCCCGTGCACGACGGCGACTCCCGTTAAAACGAGGTGCTCCGTGCCCGAAAGCAGGGTGAGAATGCGGACGGCATCCGCTTCGTCCCTCGGTTTGCCGAGCGGCTCACCCTTGTAGAACACGAGGGTATCGGCGCCGATGACGACGTCGTCGGGTGATTCGCCGACCGCCCCCGCCTCTGCCTTGCGCGTGGCAAGCAGGGTGACGGCATCCTCGGGAGAGATCCCCTCGGGGAGAGATTCGTCTGCGTTTGCCGTTTTGACGGTGAAGGGGCGTCCGAGCGTTTCGATCAGCTCGCGGCGGCGTGGAGATTTGGAAGCAAGGATCAGCATAGGAATTCCTTTCTTATTTGAAGGCGCGGCGCACGGGGAAGGGCAACGGCTCTCGCTTTTTGTAGGCGCGGAGCACGGAAAGTGCTTCCTTCGGCGCTTCGGTAGAGAAGATCATATGGGTGGAGATGGGCGTATCGAGGAAGCCCGTATCGGCAAGATAGGTGGGGAGGCTGTTGAAGATGAGGCATCTGTGCGGATATTCGCGCAGCACGGGGAAGGACACCCCTTTTCTGTCGGTGAGTGCGGCGTGTCCGCAGCTGTCACAGCCGAAAAACTCCTTGACGAAGCAACGCTCGATAAACATCAGGAGAAGCCTTCCGTAGCTGACGGTGGCGGCACCCAACGCACGCGCGGCGGCAGGCGTACATTCTGCCGACGAAAGGAAGCCGTACAGTCCCATCGCACGGTAAAGGTCGGAAGCGGGGCGGTTGGCAATGTTGAGCCGCAGGTCGCCGTAAGGGATCAGCCCACATTCACGGGCAAAGGAGATCTGCCCGACGGAGGACACGAGAGCGTACTTTACGCCGCGTGCGGCGAGGGCGAGCAACGCGGGCTTGATGTTCTCTTCTTCTCTGTCAAGAAGCACGGGGGGAAGGGCTACGCCGTTTGGTAGCTTTGCCGTAGGGGGGAGAGAAGACGCCGCTTCAAAGGCGAGGAAGGCAATATCAAATTCGTCCGTATGGGCGGCGAGGAAGGTGTCGGCGCGGAAAAAGTGCGCGGTATGCAGCGGTTTTTCGCTACAGATGGCGGCGTCGGGGGAGAAGGTGGGCGATGCGGGCGCATCATCACCCTTGGAAAACGCGGAAAGGAGTGCGTCCAGCGCTTTGCGGCGCAGGGCGTTGATCGCCCCGACGGGCAAGAAAAGTCCGTCGTCAAGCGTGAGTGAGATTTCGGCAAGGCAGAAGCCCGTTCCACCGAGTTTTGCTAACCGTTCCTTTACATTTTCAGGTGTCATAGCGGCGTTTTGCGCAGGAAGCGGGGTGTCCCCCTCGACCGATACCGCGTAGGACTTGCCGCTTTTGGCGGTAAAGGAAAGGGTGAGAGAGGCGGGGGCATCCTTTTGAAAGACTGCCGTTCCCGAAAGCGGGAGCGCGGGGAGTGACGGGATCTCTGTACCGTCGGTACGGGACGCCGCCTTGTCCGCTTCGCGGCGCACGCCGCCCATGTTTTGAAGTCTGCCCGTAAAATAGCCGTCGGTAAAGCCGTCGCGCGAGAAGATGCGGGCGAGCTCTTCCATTTCGCTGTCCGTCGCGGCACGCGCTTCATCAAGCAGACGGCGGAAGATGCGCGTGACACCGTAGACGTAAGAGGGGCTCTTCATGCGCCCCTCGATCTTGAGAGAGGCGACCCCCGACGAGATGAGGGCGGGGATATGACGGGCGAGGGAATAGTCCTTGAGGCTTAAGGGATATTTGCCGTTGTAGGGAAGACGGCAGGGCTGTGCGCAGGCACCGCGGTTTCCGCTTCGCCCACCCACGAGGGAGGAAAAGAGGCATTCGCCCGAATGGCTGACGCAGAGCGCGCCGTGCAAGAAGATCTCGGTTTCACACGCGGCGCGGTCGGTGATGCGGCAGATGCTCTCTTCGTCTAATTCGCGCGCCAAAACGACACGGGAAAAGCCGAGGGACGACAGGGCGTTTGCCGATCGGGTCGAGTGGGTAAAGGCTTGGGTGGATGCGTGCAAGGGAAGCTTTGGTACATGGGCGCGGATCTCTCGCGCAAGTCCAAGGTCGGCAACGATGACGGCATCCGCACCTGCTTCGTAGAGGAAGGAAGCGAGGGACACGATCTCGGAAATTTCCCTGTCATAGGTCAGCGTATTGAGGGTGACGTAGACCTTGACACCGTGCGCGTGGGCAAGAGGGATCAAACGGGAAAGCTGCTCTCTGTCAAAGTTTTCTGCCAGCGTGCGTGCATTGGATGCGCCCTCGCGCATGCCGAGGTATATGGCATCCGCACCGCCCGCAAGCGCGGCGAGAAAGGCGCTTTCGCTCCCTGCGGGGGCGAGCAGCTCTGGCAATTTTTCCTTGCGCTTCATAAGATCCCTCCTTGTTTTTTGTTTATTAAACTATTATACTATACTATCCCAAAGAAATAAAGAGGTATTTTGTAAAAAAGCGCATTTTTCGGTGAGATTTTCAAAAACACTTGACAGAGCGAAAAATATGTATTATAATATAAAAACGAAAATTTAAAATCACAAAGGCTGTGACGAAGAGAGTAGACCCCGATGCCCATCAAGCGAGCCGTGTACGGTGCAAGACGGCATGTGGCAAGGGAGATCGAAGATCACTTCCGAGCCGCGCGCCCGAACGGAGTAAGGTGCGACGGGAGTCCGCCGTAAAAGGACGACATATCGTAGGTATGGAATGAGTGGTTATATGGCTTCGGCTTGTCTTGTTCTTTGACGCCGAGGCTTTTTTGTTTCTTTTGTAAAAATATGACGCTATGTCTTTGGAGGAAATTATGTTTAAGAAAGTTCCCACCAGCCTCGGCTTTAAGGAAAGAGAGGCGGCAACACTCAAGTTCTGGAATGAGAAGGGCATCTTTGAAAAGAGCATCGAGATGCGCGAGGGTGCGCCCTCCTTTACCTTCTACGACGGACCGCCGACCGCCAACGGTAAGCCCCATATCGGTCACGTTCTGACCCGTGTTATCAAGGATATGATCCCCCGTTATCGCACCATGAAGGGGTATGAGGTCGTCCGCAAGGCGGGCTGGGATACCCACGGTCTTCCCGTTGAGCTTGAGGTCGAGAAGATGCTCGGTCTTGACGGCAAGGAGCAGATCGAGGCGTACGGGCTTGATCCCTTCATCGGCAAGTGTAAGGAGAGCGTTTGGAAGTATAAGGGAATGTGGGAGGACTTTTCCGACCGCGTCGGCTTCTGGGCGGACATGAACGATCCTTACGTCACCTATCACGACAGCTTTATCGAGTCGGAGTGGTGGGCACTCAAAAAGATCTTCGACAAGGGACTGCTTTACAAGGGCTTTAAGATCGTTCCCTACTGCCCTCGCTGCGGCACCCCCCTTTCCAGCCACGAGGTGGCACAGGGCTATAAGACGGTCAAGGAGAGATCTGCCGTCGTTCGCTTCCGTGTGGTAGGGGAGGACGCATATCTCCTCGCATGGACGACCACCCCCTGGACGCTTCCCTCGAACGTTGCGCTTTGCGTCAACCCCAAGGAAACCTACGTCAAGGTCAAGGCGGCGGACGGCTACACCTACTATATGGCTGAGGCGCTTCTTGACTCTGTGCTGGGCGCGCTTGCCAAGGACGGCGCTCCCGCCTACGAGATCCTTGAAAGAATGACGGGCGCTTCCCTTGAGGGCAAGGCGTACGAGCCTCTCTTTGCCTGCACGGGCGCTGAGGCGGCAAGACAGAAGAAAAAGGCACACTTTGTCACGGTTGACGGCTACGTCACCATGTCGGACGGTACGGGTATCGTCCATATCGCCCCCGCATTCGGTGAGGACGACTCGCGCGTGGGCAGAAACTACGACCTTCCCTTCGTGCAGTTTGTGGACGGCAAGGGTGAGATGACCAAGGAAACTCCTTATGCGGGCAAGTTCGTTAAGGATGCCGATCCCCTTGTGCTTGTCGATCTCGACAAGGAGGGCAAGCTCTTCTCCGCGCCCAAATTTGAGCATGATTATCCCCATTGCTGGCGCTGTAATACCCCCCTCATCTACTATGCGCGTGAATCCTGGTTCATCCGCATGACGGCGGTCAAGGATCAGCTTATCGCAAATAACGCGACGGTCAATTGGATCCCTGAGAACATCGGTAAGGGACGCTTTGGCGACTGGCTGGAGAACATCCAGGATTGGGGTCTTTCCCGTAACCGCTATTGGGGTACACCTCTCAACATTTGGGAGTGCTCCTGCGGAAAGACGCATGCCATCGGCTCGATCGAGGAGCTGAAGGCGATGTCGGGCAACTGCCCCGATACCATTGAGCTTCACCGTCCTTATATCGATGAAGTGACCATCAAGTGCCCCGATTGCGGTGGCGAGATGCACCGTGTGCCTGAGGTGATCGACTGCTGGTTCGACTCGGGTGCAATGCCCTTTGCACAGTGGCACTATCCCTTTGAAAATAAGGAGATCTTTGACAAGCATTTCCCTGCGGACTGGATCTCCGAGGGTGTGGACCAGACGCGCGGATGGTTCTATTCCTTGATGGCGATCTCCACCCTCATCTTTGATAAAGCCCCCTATAAGAACGTCCTCGTGCTCGGTCACGTACTGGATAAGGACGGACAGAAGATGTCCAAGTCCAAGGGCAACGCGGTCGATCCCTTTGAGGCACTTGAGGAGTTTGGCGCGGACGCCATCCGTTGGTACTTCTATTCCAACTCCGCCCCTTGGCTTCCCAACCGCTTCTTCCGTGAGGCGGTGGTCGAGGGACAGAGAAAGTTTATGGGTACGCTTTGGAACACCTACGCCTTCTTTACCCTTTATGCGAGCATCGACGGCTTTACGCCGAAGAAGTATACGCTGAACGAGAACGCGCTTACCGTTATGGATAAGTGGCTTCTTTCTCGCCTTTACACCATGGTGAAGACGGTGGACGCTTGCCTTGAGAAGTATCAGATCCCCGAAGCAACGAGAGCGCTTGACGAGTTTGTGGACGAGATGTCCAACTGGTACGTGCGCTGCAACCGTGAGCGTTATTGGGGCAAGGAGATGACGGACGACAAGATCGCCGCCTATATGACCCTTTATACCGCCCTTGTGACCACCGTGAAGACGGTCGCTCCCCTGCTTCCCTTTATGGCAGAGGATATGTACCAAAATCTCGTGGCGGGTGAGGATGCAAGCGCACCCGAGAGCGTGCATCTGTGCGCCTTCCCCGTGGCAGAGGAAAAGTATATCGATAAAGAGTTAGAAGCACGCATGAAGGAGGTTCTCGCCGTTACCGTTCTCGGACGCTCGGCAAGAAACGCCGCTTCTATCAAGAACCGTCAGCCCATCGGCAAGATGTTTGTCAAGGCAGACGAGGCGCTTCCCGAATTCTTTGCCAACATCATCAAGGATGAGCTGAACGTCAAGGAGGTCGTCTTTACCGACAATCTCTCCCAGTTCACCACCTACACCTTCAAACCCCAGCTTCGCACCGTCGGTCCGAAGTACGGCAAGATCCTCGGCGGCATCAAGGCAGCCCTTGACAGTTTGGATGGCAACGCCGCGATGGCTGAGCTTGACGAAAAGGGCGTATTGACCCTCACCGTCGGCGATACGACAGCAGAGCTGACGCGCGACGATCTTCTCATTGAGATGGTGAAGCAGTCGGGCTTTGAAACGGTCAGCGACAGAGGCGTGACTGTGGTTTTGGATATCGCCCTTACCCCCGAGCTGATCGAGGAGGGCTACGTCAACGAGCTGATCAGCAAGATCCAGACCATGCGTAAGGAAAACGGCTACGACGTGACCGATCGCATCCGCGTGACGCTTGGCGGCAACGATAAGCTTGCCGCGATCATGCAGAAGAACGAAAATGCGATCGCCAAGGTCGTGCTTGCCGAAAGCTTCACCTATGCGGATCGCGTTGAGGGAAAGGCTTGGAGCATCAACGACGAAAAGGCTGTTCTTTTGCTTGAAAGAGTTTAAAACGCTCTTTTCGCGACATATTAAAACAAAACGGGGGTGTCTTCGGACACCCCCAAAAAAGAGGAAAAAACAATGGTCATCGATTTTCACACCCATGCGTTTCCCGATAAGATCGCCCTTCGTGCGGTCGAAAAGCTGGCGGATGCATCGGGTGGACTTACCCCGTATACCGACGGAACGGCGGATGGGCTTGCAAGGAGAATGCGCGAGAGCGGTGTAGATCTCTCGGTGGTGCTTTCCATCGCCACCAACGCCCATCAGCAAAGGAGCGTCAACGATTTTGCGGCAGAGCTTGATCAGAGGGAAGAATTCGTTGCCTTCGGCTCGGTCTTTCCCGACGCGCCCGACGCGCTTGAAGAATTAGAGCGGATCGCTTCGCTTGGATTGCGCGGTGTTAAGCTGCACCCCGACTATCAGGGCTTTGACGTTGACGACGCTAAGATGATCCCTCTTTATAAAAAGATCTCCTCGCTCGGGCTCATCACCGTCTTTCACGCAGGCGTGGACTACGGCTTTGCGCCCCCCTACGGCGCGACCCCCGATAAAATGAAGCGCGCTTTGCGCTACTTTGATACCCCTGTCGTTGCCGCACACTTTGGCGGCGTGGACTGCTATGTCGACGTGCTTGACCTTCTCGCGGGAGAAAACGTGTATTTTGACACCTCCTTCGGCTATTCGATGATGCCGAAGTATTACGCGCTTAAGATCATAGAAAGGCATGGGGTAGACAGGATGCTCTTCGGCACCGATTCCCCTTGGCACACCGCCGAGATGGAGATGCGGCTTTTGTCCCACCTCTCTCTTACCGATGCGGAGCTTGACCGGATTTACAGCGGAAACGCAAAGCGTCTTCTGCGTTTATAAGCGGCGAAAAAAAAGAAAAAAATTTAAAAAAGCACTTGACAAACGAAAAACCGCGTGCTATAATTCTTGTATCATAAACGCGACGATGCGGAATAGTATGCAAGATCTTCGCTTTCAGAGAACTGCCGGTTGGTGCGAGGCATAGGAAGAATTTTGCGGAACTCACCGCGGAGTGGCTGTCATGAAGCCGAGTAGTGACAGACGGGAACTCCCGTAACAGAGTTAAGATGTGTTAGCATCTAAAGGGCATCCCACACGGGGTGAAGAAGAGTGGTACCGCGGAAACTGTTTCACGTTTTCGTCTCTTTGAATCGACAAGGAGGCGGAAGCGTTTTTTTGTTGATAAAAATACCGTTGATCTATTTTGAAAGGGGCTCGAGTTATGAGAATCATCCAAATCAGTGACATCACACTTAAAAAGCTTTCGGAGGACAGAGCTGTATCTCTCCTTTTTCGTGAAAAATCCGCCATCGCCGCTTGCGCGGACAAGATCGGCGCAGATGCCGTTGAGCTTCCCGCAGTAAAAAATCCGCGCGAGGATGCCATCATTTATAAGACCATTGCCAAGAACGTTGCAAATGCCGCTCTTGCCATTCCCGTTGGCTTTGAGGAAGCCGGTGTGGCGGTTGCCTTTGATTGCATCAAGGAAGCAAAGCACCCCCGTCTTCAGATCGAGCTTCCCGTATCCACCATTCAGATGGAGTATCTGTACCATGTGAAGCAGGCAAAGATGCTGGATGTGATCGCAGCTCTTATCAAGGCTGCAAAGGCACTTTGCGATGACGTAGAGTTTTCCGCGCTTGACGCAACGAGAGCGGATGCCGACTTTTTGCTCGCCGCTGTCAAGGCGGCAGAGGAGAACGGCGCCACCTTCGTGACGGTTGCTGACAACGCAGGTGTATCCACCCCCGACGAGATCGCCGCTCTGACGGCAAGCGTCAAGGCTGCGGTCAAGATTCCCGTTTGCGTACAGGTGTCCGACCGTATAAGCATGGCAGTCGCATCGGCGTTTGCCGCCATCGGCGCAGGTGCTGACGGACTCAAGTGCGCCATGATCGGCAAGGACGCCCTTTCTGTAGGCGCGCTGTCCGACGCTATGAACGCATGCGGTGAGCGTGTGGGTGCCGAAACCAAGCTGAACAATACCAAGATCCATAAGAGCGTTGACGATATGCTGGCACACATCAGCCACGACGCGGAGGCTGCCCCGGCGGCGGTCAGCGAGAGGAAAAAGATCCTGCTTGATGCCGATGCGACCCTTGATCAGGTGGCGAATGCCGCCGCCGTGATGGGCTACGAGCTTTCGGATGCCGACATCGGCAACGTACAGAAGGCGCTCGTGCAGGTGTGTGCAAAGAAGGGTGCTATCGGTGCAAAGGAATTTGAAGCACTCATCGCAAGCTCTGCAATGCAGGCACCCTCTACCTATCATTTTGAAAGCTATACCACGACGAGCAGCAATCTCTCGAGTGCTGTTTCGCAGATCACCCTCAAGTGCAACGGCGACGTGATGTGCGGCGTCAGCGCGGGCGACGGTCCCATCGACTCTGCCTTCCGCGCCATTGAGCAATGTGTCGGTCATCACTACGAGCTGGACGATTATCAGGTGCAGTCGGTGACCGAAGGAAAGGAAGCGCTTGGCTCTGCCCTTGTCAGACTCCGTTATAACGGCAAGCTGTATTCGGGCAACGGTACGTCCACCGACATCATCGCGGCGAGCATCCGTGCATACATCAACGCGCTGAACAAGATCGTCTTCGAGGAGGCATAATATCAATATGAAGATCGTATTTTCCACCAAGAATGTGAGCCGTGCCTCCTTTCTTGACACCTGCCGTTATGCCTACGACTACGGCTTTGAGGGCTTCGAGATCTACGATGCCATTAAGGAAAGAAGCGAGCATCACGACAGCATTTTAAGACACGACCGCACGGCTGACGCCAAAAGAAAGCTGGTCAACCGCGCGCTTGCCGTTTCGGCGCTCCGTATGCCTATGCCGCTGGAGGGCGAGGAGGCGACATCCGACCTTATCCTCAAGTACGTGGATATGGCGGCACTTTCGGGCACGCCGAGCGTGATCGTATCGATGGAAGCGGAAACCCCCTTTGCTCTTTTGGACGAAAAGCTTACCCCCGCCATCCGCCGTGCTGAGGCGGTCGACGTGAGCATCCTTTTTGAAACGGTGGGCTATCTTGCCAACACCGAAAACGTGATCGCCGTCATCAATCATTTTGCTTCCGCCGCCATTGGCGCCTCTTGGAACGTCCGAGGCACCTACTTCCATGCGGATGAAACGGCGGAGGCAACCATCAAGACCCTGGGTGCATACATCAAGTACGTGCGCCTTGGCGATATGAAGGATGGAAAGACGGTTCTCATCGGGGAAGGCGACCTTGCGGTCGACAAGCTGCTCGGCGCACTCTCCTCGCTCAACTACGAGGGCTTTATCTGTGCCGCGTGGAATGAGGAGATCGCGGACGCTGACATCGTTTTGACCCATTTTGCAAACTACATCTCCTCCTTGGGCAGAGAGAAAAAGAGCTACGAGCGCGCCTATTACAATCGCGCCAAGACGGGTACCTACGTTTGGAAGAAGTATGACGTCATTGACGCCACCTTCTCGGACGTGCTGGACACCATGGCGGAGACCTATCCCGACCAGTACGCCTTCAAGTTCCCGACGCTTGACTACACGAGAACCTACGAGCAGTTCCGCCGCGACGTGGACGAGTGTGCCGCCGCCCTCATTTCTTTGGGTGTCAAGGCGGGCGACCACGTTGCCGTTTGGGCGACCAACATTCCCGAATGGTACCTCACCTTCTGGGCAACCACCAAGATCGGTGCCGTCCTCGTCACCGTCAATACGGCGTATAAGATCCACGAGATCGAGTACCTCTTGAAGCAGTCCGACACCCACACCCTCGTGATGATCGAGTACTGCAAGGACATCAATTACAAAGAGATCATTGAGGAGCTTTGCCCCGAGCTGAAGACACTCACGCCCGGCAAGCCGCTCTACGCAAAGAACCTGCCCTTCCTTCGCAACGTTGTCACCGTCGGATTTTCGATGGACGGCTGTCTTTCCTATGAAGAAATGCTCGCACGCGCCACCCTTGTTCCGAGAGAAGAGGTGCGCAGACGCGCTTCTCTCGTGCGCCCCGACGACGTTTGTAATATGCAATACACCTCGGGCACGACCGGCTTCCCCAAGGGCGTTATGCTGACCCACCGCAACATCGTCAACAACGGTAAGACCATCGGTGACCGCATGGATCTCTCCACTGCGGACCGCATGATGATCCAGGTACCGATGTTCCACTGCTTCGGCATGGTGCTGTCCATGACCTCCATGATGACCCATGGCGGTACGCTCTGCCCCATCCCCTACTTCTCCCCCAAATCCTCCCTCGCCTGCGTGAACGATGAGCATATCACCTGCTTCAACGGCGTTCCTACCATGTTTATCGCCATGTTTAACCATCCCGATTTCGCCAAGACCGATTTCTCCTACATGAGAACGGGCATTATGGCGGGCGCAAACTGTCCTGCGGACCTCATGCGCCGCGCGTCGGTTGAGATGAACATGCGTGAGATCATTTCGGTATACGGACAGACCGAGGCATCCCCCGGATGCACGATGGGTGAGGTCAACGAGGATCTCGACCACCGCGTGGAAACGGTCGGCAGCGCCTTCCCCGGCGTTGAGTGCAAGATCATCGATCCCGAAACGGGTCTTGATCTTCCCGACGGCGAGAGCGGCGAGTTTGTTGCGCGCGGCTTCAACATCATGAAGGGCTATTACAAGATGCCCGAGGCAACGGCGCAAGCCATCGACGCCGACGGCTGGCTCCATTCGGGCGATATCTGTATGAGAACGCCCGACGGCTATTATAAGGTCACGGGCAGACTGAAGGATATGATCATCCGCGGCGGTGAAAATCTTTACCCCCGCGAGATCGAGGAATTTTACC
>SVTN01000012.1 GCA_015063765.1 Oscillospiraceae bacterium
AACACGCAGCGATATAAATCCCTCGTGGGATTTGCGATATTCCCTAACGGGAGCGATATTTGCTACGCAAACGATATGCCCTGCGGGGCGTGAAGGGATTTATATCATATCGCACCGAGCATAGCGAGGTATATCGCAACCGAGCATAACGAGGTTATATCGCATTCGCACAGCGAATATATCACCTAACAGAAAAAGAGCAGGCACATAAGGTTTTTTACGCCTTGCGTGTTTGCTCTTTCTGTTTGTTATATGGGTTTGGGCTTGGCCCGAGTACGTTTGACTAGTCAAATGCAAACATGGGCTAAGCCCAAGCCCAAATACGTGAACCCCCAAAGCTCATACTTCGCTTCGGGGAACCCCTAAACAAGCAGAAAAGAGCAAGAGTAAAAGGAAATAAATCCTTCTATTCTTGCTCTGTTCGTTTTTATGAATGAATTGATGCTAACGCATCATGAATTGGCTTTGCCATGATTTCTCGTCGGCGTGCCGCCTCCTCCATGAATTGAATTGCAACCAATGCGCCGTAAGGCGCAATTCATGCCGCAGGCAATTCACGAAAGCACAGCTTTCAATTCACGCAACCGCGAGGTTGCAATTCATTGCGTGTTCTCCGTTAAGGATAACACGCTAAGCCTTTTTACATTTTTTTAAAGAGAAATATCTGCCGAGAAGGCATAGTGATCCGAAAGGGCGGTTTCGTGAACGCGCGCGTTTTCGACCTTAAGTCCCTTGACGATGATGTTGTCAAGCGCGTGGTTTTGAGAAGCGGTGGGGCAGGTGTTGAACGAGCCGTCGCCCGCTAAGGTGTAGCCCGCCTCCTTGAAAAGACGGTAGCTATCAAAGCTCTTGCAGTTAAAGTCGCCGATAACGACGGCGCGCTCCTCCTCCTTTAGCACCTCGACAAGCTCCCCGATCTGCGCCTCGTTGAGCGTATCGGGGTTAAGGTTCATATCAAAGGCGAGGTGGGCGAGGATGAGCGTCACGGGCTTGCCGTCGATCTTGACCGTTGCCCTCACGTAATAATAATCCGTTGCCTTAATGAGGTCGGTGTGGGAGATGACGGCATCCGCGTTGCAGGCAAAGAGCTTTTTGCGCAGCCCCTCTACTTCACACTTTGCGAAGAGGGCGTTGCCCGAATAGCGGTGCTGGGGACCCTCGTAGCCGAAGGTGTATCCGCCAAAGAGAGCATCCTTTGCATACACGGGACCAAGGTTTAAAATCCTATCCGAATTGCAGAACATATAGCTGTATTCGCAAATGCCGATGACGTCGGCGCCGATTTCGTCGATATAGCCGCGGAATGCCGCCGTGGCTTCCGAAAGCTTCTCCTCGGGAACGGCGGTCTTCATGCCGTTTCCACCCGAAAAATGTCCGATATTCCAAACTGCGATCTTCATAGAAAACCCTCCGTATCGCTTTGTTTTTTACAGTTTAGCACACAGATATCCGTCTGTCAAGTGCTTTTGCTCCCGTTTTGGAGAAAATCGAGAAAGAGCTCGACGTTCCCGAAGCGGGCGTCGGGCTTGTAATATACGTAGACGGTGTATCTCTCGTCAAAATCGCTGACGGGAAGATACGCACATCCTGCGGGCGGGGTGTCGCCGCGCCCAAGTCCTACTCCGATGCCCGATGCGATGAGGCGCTCGTAGCACGCCTTATCTCCCGTTTCCACGGCGATGCGCGGAGAAAAGCCCGATACGCGGCAGGCGTCGACGAGCAGGCGGTGCATGTTGCTCTCCTCTCCCCAAGAGATAAAGGGCTCGGCGGCAAGACGGGAGAAGGGAAGCGGTCGTTCCAACAGCGGATGGTCAGACGCCGCCATCACGCGGATGGGCATTGATAATAGCTCAAAGCGGTCGAAGCCCGAATATGCGTCGCCCCGTGCGTCCACGATAATGTCGTATTTTGAAAGGTCGTGCTCTGTAAAATCAAGCACGGTGCGGAAGGCGATCTCGGGGTGCTTTTCGCGAAAGGCAATGATGCGTTCGGTCACCTGACTGCGCGTGGCGCGCACCAGCATCTTGATCTCGCGCGTGTCGCTTTGGGGTGTGCGGAGCGCCGCCACCGCTCCCTCAAGCTCCGAAAAGACGAGGCAAAGGGATTTTTGCAAGCGGCGACCGTTCCCGTTTAGGCGGATGCGGTTGGCACTTCGGTCGAAGAGAGAACAGCCAAGCTCCTTTTCCAACCGCTTGACCGAGGCGGAAACCGAGGTCGCGGGCACCATATATTTTTCTGCCGTGACGGCAAAGCTCTCCGCGAGAGCCGATTCGTAAAAATAGCGCAGCTGTAAAAGCTCCATAAACGCCTCCTTTGGGTGGATGCGTCTATTATAGCACACTTTTTAAGATGGTGCAATAGCATTTTAGAATATTGTTTACATTTATCTTGCCCTTTGTTATAATGGATAAAAACACCTTGGGAGGAACAGATATGAGCAAGGCAGATCTTTTGTTTTTGAACAACAAAGCAATGGAAGCCATGGGCGTCCTTGATATGAAGGCGGTCATGAAGGACGCGGAGCGCGTCTACATCTTAAATCACGAGGGCGACGTGATCGCCCCCGGCAAGTGCGTGATGCGTTGGGGTAAGACGGTTGAGGACGAGAATACTCTCGGACGCATCAACGCCATGCCCGGCTACATCGGCGGCGAATACGATATGGCAGGCATCAAGTGGATCGGCTCGGGTCCTCAGAACTACAAGAAGGGGCTTCCCCGTGCATCGGTCACCGTCATTCTCAACGACCCCGATACCAAGCTCCCCGTTTGTATCGCCGACGGTACGGCGGTCAGCACCATGCGCACGGGCGCGTCGGGTGGTGTTGCTATCAAGCTTCTTGCCAAGAGCGACGCGTCGGTCATGACTATCTGCGGCGCGGGCGCACAGGCACCCACGCAGCTCGAAGCGGCACTCATTGCCCGTCCTACGCTAACTAAACTTTACATATATGACATCGTTCCTGCGAATGCGGAGCGTTTCGCCAATCTCGTGCGTGAGCGGTTTCCTGCCGTCACCCCCATTCCCACGATGGACATTGAGGCGGCGACCCGCGCGAGCGATATCATCGACTGCGTGACCCTCGCATCCGAGCCCTTCATCAAGGGCGAATGGCTCAAGAAGGGCGCACTTGTGATGAACATGGCAGACTACGAGGTGGACGACGAGTGCGTCAGACGCGCCGATAAGGTCTGCGTCGACTATTGGGAAAACATCAAGCACCGCATGATCAGCACGGTTGCCCTCATGTGGAACAAGGGCGAGTTCCGTGACGAGCAGCTCCACGCCGAGCTCGGCGAGATCCTGACAGGGGAGAAATGCGGCAGAGAAAACGATGACGAGATCATCTATTTCAACGCCGTCGGCGCGGGCATCATGGATATCGCTGTCACCGCGCGTTGCTACCGCAACGCCCTGAAAGCAGGCGCGGGGACGACACTTGCCTTCTGGGAAGAATAAGCGCGGCTGTCGTCTTTTGGCATAACCGCAAACAAAAAACATCAACAAAGGACGGGAGATACTCTTCCGTCCTTTTCTTGTAAAGCGAAAACCACGCGATCATCGCGTGCTTCAAAAAAACCAATGCCGATAAACAAAGAATAAAAATTTAGCGCAAAACACTTTTGTGTCAAAGGCTCCCTCCGCAGGGAGGCTTTTTGGCGAACCCGTCCACGGGGAATTTTCTTTTTCTCTTATGGTGTTGACAAAAAGAGAAAAATAAATTACAATAAGAAGCGTATATCATCTTTTGGAGATTGTAAGCATGTACGATATCTTTATCAGCTATCGCCGCGACGGTGGGCACGAAATGGCAAGGCTTTTGTACGAGCATTTCCGTATGAAGGGGCTTCGTTGCTTTTTCGACCTTGAGGAGCTTGGCGCGGGTGAGTTCAACGTCAAGCTGCTTGACAGCATTGAAGCATCCAAAAACTTTGTTTTGATCCTTTCGCCCAACGCCTTGGAGCGTTGCTTGAACGAGGGCGATTGGGTGAGATGTGAGATCGAGCACGCCATCAAGCACGGAAAAAATATCGTTCCTTTGATGCTTTCGGGCTTTTCGTGGCCCGAGAATCTCCCCGAATCTCTTGCAAAGCTCCCCTTCTATAACGGCGTTTTTCTTGTGCGCGAGTATTTTGACGCATCGCTCTCCAAGCTGATCGACCTTCTGGTGCTTGACTCTGCCACAAAGGCAAAGGCGACCGGAACAGCCCCTGCGACGGCAAAGGCGGGTGTTGCCTCGTGGCTGGAGCGAGCCTTTATCTTCCTTGAGGACGGAGAGTGGAAAAAGGCAGACACCTACGCCGAAAAGGCGCTGGACGCCGACCCCAAAAACGGAGAAGCGTATCTTGTGAAGCTGATGGTAGAGCTTCAAGTTGAAAAGCGCGAGAATTTGGCAAATTTAGAGGAAGTCTTTGATTCTGCGTCCGCCTATAAAATGCTTGTTCGCTATGCAAGCGATGCGCTGAAAAAAGAGATCGCGGGATATATAGACCATATCCGCGCCACCAACGCACAAAAGATCGAAGACGCTTACCAAGCGGCAATTGAAGCTCTTTCCAAAGCAAAAAACAAAGAAGATTGCCAAATCGCCGCATCACTGTTTGCCAAGCTTGTAGGCTACAAGGATTCTGCCGCAAGAGAAAAGGAGTGCTTTGCGCAGGCAACCGCATTTGAAAACGAAGAAAAGTATATTCAAGCAGAAACGTTGGAGAAACAAGGCACGGCGGAATCTCTTTTTCAAGCATCAAAGGCGTTCGCCAATCTTGCGGGCTATCGGGATTCTACCAATCGGGCAGAGGTGTGCTTTGCCCGCGCAGAAGAGATCGAAAACGAAGAAAAATACGATGCGGCAGAAACGCTTATGACTGAAGGAACAATCGAGTCTTTTGAAAAAGCAATTGCGGTGTTTTCTATTCTTGGTGACTACAGAGATTCTGCCCAAAAAAAGGAAGAGTGCCGTGAATTGTTGGAAAAAAGGAGAAAAAAGCTTACAAAAACGGGTCTGATCGTTGCTTTTTTGGTTGCCGTTTGTATTTGTATATTTTGCATTGTTTCTGTGCAAATACAAAAGCATCCACAATATAAAAAATTGCAGGATGGAACGTATGAGCTTACGGATATCCGTAATTTCGAAGGTGATGTTTTTGAAATTCCCGCTACACATAGGGGGGCGCCTGTAACAAGCATCGGTGCGTTTGCGTTTTACGGTTGTGACAGCCTTGCCTCAATTACCATCCCCGACAGCGTAACGAGTATTGGAAGTTACGCGTTTTCGGGTTGCTCTTCCATAATAAGCATCACGATTCCCGACGGTGTAACGAGCATTGGAAAATCTGCGTTTTCGGGTTGCTCTTCCATAACAAGCATCACGATTCCCGACGGTGTAACGAGCATTGGAAATTCTGCGTTTTCGGGCTGCACGGGTCTTGTGTCCGTCACGATTCCCGATAGCGTAACGAGCATCGGTGAAGCCGCCTTCTATAGTTGTTCCGGTCTTACGACAATTACCGTTCCCGATAGTGTGACGAGTATTGGTGCGGGAGCTTTTGATTGTTGCGCGAACCTTGAAAGCATCACGTTGCCCTTTGTAGGGGCGAGCAAAGACGGAACGGACAATGCTCATTTTGGCTATGTTTTTGGCGCGTCCTCATACAAATTCAATGACAAGCGCGTTCCAAGGTTGCTTGAAACGGTGGTGATTACCGGCGGTTCGAGCATAGCTGCTCACGCGTTCGCGTGGTGTGATAATTTGATCTCTATTGCCATTCCCGATGGTGTAACGAGCATTGGCGAATATGCCTTCTATAATTGTTCCGACCTCACGGCAATTACCGTTCCCGATAGTGTGACGAGTATTGGTGCAGGAGCTTTTGATTGTTGCGCGAACCTCGAAAGCATCACGTTGCCCTTTGTAGGGACGAGCAAAGACGGAACGGACAATGCTCATTTTGGCTATGTTTTTGCCGCGTCCTCGTCGTTCGACAACGGTGATACTGTTCCCGCATCCCTTAAAACGGTGGTAATTACCGGCGGTTCGAGTATAGATGCCCACGCATTCGCGTGGTGTGAGAATCTAATCTCCATTACTATTCCCGACAGTGTGACGAGCATCGGCGCAAGTGCGTTTTTGGACTGTACAAGTCTTTCATCGATTACCATCCCCGACAGCGTAACGAGTATTGAGCATTCTGCGTTTTCGGGTTGCGAAAGTCTTACGTCCGTCACGATCCCCGACAGTGTAACGAGCATTGGCGAATCTGCGTTTTCGGGTTGCGCGGGTCTTACGTCCGTCACCATCCCCGACAGTGTTTTGAAGACAGGCTTTTGCAGTGTTTTTGGGCACAATCTGTCAATTTCGATTGTCACAATTTCCGACAGTGTAACGAGCATTGGCGAAGTTGCGTTTGAGAATTGTTCCTCTTTAACGAACATCTTGCTCCCCGACGGTGTAACGAGCATTGGAAATTCTGCGTTTTCGGGCTGCACAGGTCTTACGTCTATCACTATTCCCGACGGCATTACGAGCATTGGAAGATTTTTGTTTCACAGGTGCAAAGTCCTTGCTTCTGTCACCATCCCCGGCAGCGTAACAAACCTTGGCGACTATGCGTTTAATGGTTGCACAGAGCTGACATCCGTTACCTACCACGGCACCAAAGCAGAGTGGAACGCAATTTCCAAAGGATATCATTGGAAAAATCTCACCAACGGCTTCACCGTCACCTGTACTGACGGTATAGTGGAAGAATAATTTTTGTACCTCGGTTTTCGGGAGAAAACCGAGGTTTTTCTTTGGAAACGCATTGACAACCTTTTCGCTTTGTGCTAAACTAGGGGTAGAGAAAGCGCGGGGACGACCCGCGGAAAAAGGAGAAGTGCTATGAAACATCTTATTGGTATTTCCATCGGTGGACTTCAGATCAAATACGGCGACATGCGCGCTTTGGAGATCGCCAAGGAGATCGGCGCGGACGCGATCGATTTTTCTCTTGACTACTACAAGAATGACTATCGCTGCGAAGACAACATCTACTCGAAGAGCGAAGAGGAGATCGTTGCTTATTATAAAAAGGTAGGCGAGCGTGCGAGAGAGCTTGGACTCATCGTGTCGCAGACCCACGGTAAGCTGAACGGCTTGCATTACGACGACCCCGCCTTCAACGAGGCGCTCATGAAGAATATGCACATCGACATTCTGGCGACCGCCGCCATCGGCGCGCCCGTGTGCGTTATTCACACCATTTCCTCTATCTACCACGGCCCCGACGCCGACCCCGACATGATGCAAAGACTCAATTACGAGATGTTCACGGGGCTTCTTCCCTATGCGAAGGAGAAGGGCGTCAAGATCGCAACCGAGACCTTTGGCGACGCCAACTGCGCCAAGTTCTGCTGCCTTGACTACTTTGGCGGCTTTGATGCCTTCATGGAGGGCTACCGCCGTGTGAAGGAAACCGAATGGGGCGATTATTTCACCGTTTGTATCGACACGGGACATTGCAACAAGGCAATGCGCTTCGGTCAGCCCAACCCTGCCGATTTCATTCGCCGCTTTGGCAGCGATATCTCGGTCTTGCACCTGCACGACAACAACACCCTCACCGACCAGCACAAGCCTCCGCTGACGGGCGACATCAACTGGAACGACGTCATGGACGCGCTCGACGAGGTGGGCTATAACGGCATCTACAACCTTGAGATCGCGCTCCGTTGCTTTGGCGAGGAGATGATGGTGGAAACGGCAGAGTTCGGCATCAAGATCTTCCGCAATTTCTTAGAGCAAAGAGAAAAGAAAAAGAACGCATAACAAAACCGAACCGAGCCGAAAGGCTCGGTTTTTGCGAGGTGTTACAATGAATTGTAAAGATGTATTTGCAAAAATAGATGAATTAAACGGGGAATATCTTGACATGCTGGAAACCGTCTGCAGCATGGAGAGCCCGACGGCAGACAAGGAGCGCGTGGATGCGCTTGGTCGCTACTTTGCCGATTACGGCCGCGCGCGCGGCTGGGACGTGGACGTGTTTCCCATCGAGGTATCGGGCGACGTTGTGACGCTCACCATGAACAAGGGGGCGAAGGGCGAGCCCATCTCTCTTTCGGGACACATTGATACGGTGTTCCCCGTGGGCACCTTTGGCACGCCCTCTGTCACCCGTGACGGAGAAAACATGTACGGCCCCGGCGTGACCGACTGCAAGGGCGGCGTGATCGTGGGACTTCTTGCTATGGCGGCGCTCGACGATATGGGCTACCGCGACCGCCCCATCCGCATGCTGCTGCAGACCGACGAGGAGAAGGGAAGCACCCCGAGCGGCAAGAGGACCATTCGCCATATTTGCGAAACGGCGCTTGACTCCGAGGCGTTCATCAACCTTGAGGGCAACGGCAAGGGCGACGCCGTCATCGTCACCACCAAGGGAATTGCGCGCTATCTTTTGACGGTTCACGGCAAGGCGGCACATTCCTCGCGCCGTCACCTCGGCGCATCCGCCATTCTTGAGGCGGCGCACAAGATCATTGCCCTCGAAGCGGCGTCCGCGCCCGAGGGGCAGGGCATCACCTACAACTGCGGCGTGATTGAGGGGGGCACCGTTCCTAACTCTGTAGCGGCAGAATGCCGTGTTTACGTGGACATCCGTTACGAAACGGCAGCCCAGCTTGCGGAGCTTGACGCCTTTGTGCGCAAGATTGCCGCCGAGAGCTTTATTGACGGCACCGAAACCGAGGTCGCTCTTGTCAGCGACCGTCCCGCCACCGAGCTTTGTGATAGAAACCTTGCGCTTCTTGCCCGCGCGAACGAGATCTTTGCGTCGCTGGGCTTTTCGACCTACGGACAAAGACACGGGCTTGGCGGTACCGACATGGCATACGTCACCCAGTACGGCATTCCCTGCATGGATTCGCTGGGTGTTCGGGGCGGAAACGTGCATTCGGTCAAGGAATATATGGTTCTCGATTCGCTTGCCGAAATGGCAAAGCGCATCGCCGCGATAATCCTGTATCTTTAAAATTCGGTTTTAAGGAGAGCGACATGGAAAAACGGTATTTGTGCTGGGATGACGCGCTTCTCACCGAGCGCGCGGGAGTAGAGATCGTATCACACGCGCCCGTCAAGCGGAATGTTGCCCTCAAAACGGGTGACGAATGGGAGGGCGTGCATAACGGCTACGGCAGCCTTGTTCGGGTGGACGATACTTACCGCCTTTACTACCGCGCAGATGCTTCGCGCTGTCTGACCGACGGAACCATGTCACGCGGCAAGGGAGTCATTTGCGTTGCCGAGAGCCGCGACGGCGGCATCACCTTCCGCAAAAAGCAGATCGGCCGCTACGAATACGGCGGCACCAAGAACAACAACATCGTTTTCATGCGGGAGGGCAGCATCGACAACTTTTCGGTCTTTCTTGATGAAAACCCCGACTGCCCCGCAGAGGAGCGCTTCAAGGCACTCTCCGAGTGGATGGATGAACAGAAGGGAAGACACCTTTGCTGCTACGTCAGCGCCGACGGCTACGATTTCCGCCGAACGGCTGACATTCCCGTCCGCGGCACCTTCGACAGCTTCAACGTGCTTCTTTGGGATAAAACGACCGAAAAATACTTTGTTTATTATCGCTCCTATCACCGCCCGAGCGGAGATGAGATTGAGGACGACAACTTCATGACCACCGATGTTGTGCACGACATTCGCGATATCCGCGTGGCGACGTCGCCCGATTTCAAGGTGTGGACCGACCACGGGCGTATCTCCTTTACCGACGGCAAGGACATCGGGCTTTATACCAACCAGATCACGAAATATCCCCGCACGGATGATGTTTTTATCGGCTTTCCCGTGCGTTACGCCGACAGAGCCGCCGAGAAGCAGAGCTTTGACTATATGCCGCTCGGCGACCTGCACGAGAAAATGACCGCCGCCTTCGGGCGGGGCGGCACGGCACTCACCGACTGCGTGATCATGACGTCAAGCGACGGCTTTCATTTCTTGCGCCGCGACGAGGCGTTTCTCACCCCCGGCCCCGAGGCGTGGGATAATTGGTGGTATGGCGATTGCTATACCGTGTACGGTCTTGCACAAACGCCTGCCGAGGAGGATGGCGCGGCAAACGAGCTTTCCTTCTACGTTGGCGAGGGCTACCGCGTGCGGAGCGTGGATTTCAGACGCTACACCCTGCGCCTTGACGGCTTTTTCTCCTATCACGCGCCCCTTTCGGGCGGCGCGCTTCTCACCAAGCCCCTTCCCGTTACGGGCGATACGCTCACCCTCAATTTTGCCACGAGTGCCTTGGGCGACGTGACGGTGACGCTTTGCGACGAAGCGGGAAAGCCTCTTGCGGGCTATGAAAGCATCCCGATGTTTGGCGATAGCGTATCCCGTCCCGTGGCGTTTGATCTCCCGCTCTCTCGGCTAAAGGGGGAGCAGGTTTGCCTGCGCATCGGCATGCGTGACGCGCACCTTTACTCCTTTGCCTTTGCGTGAGCTTGGGTGTAGGACAATTTTATCCAAAACTAGCAAAAAACGGATATTCCCTGGGTAAAAAATTAGGATTGTGCTATTAAATATTCAAAACACTAAAAATTCTGCATTTACTAATGCAAAAAAAGTGCTAAAATATTTAATATAGGGTACTACACCCCCGAAGGAGGAGGACACACTTTCCTCTTCGGTTGAAAAAAGGAGTTGCATTATGAAGAAAACGAGGATCATAGCCCTGCTTTTGGTGCTTGCGATGCTTCTGATGGTCTTTGCCTCCTGTGATGGCACGGGAAGCAAGGGCGACGGAGGCGACCGCGGAGATGACGGAAGCTGGGAGGGCGTTGACTTTGACGGACAAGAGGTACATATGTCCATTTCTGCCAACCAGTACGAGGAGTGCTCGTTCCCTGCGGCTGACATCTATACCAAGGGTCCCGACACGGCAGGCTCGAACGACGTTGCCAAGGAGGTGCTTGCGCGCAACGCACGCGTTTCCGAGGAGCTCGGCATCAACATCAAGTACTCGACCACCAACTTAAGATACCCCGAGGTTTTCTCCGACATTGAGAGCATCGTTATGACGTCGGCGAAGAATTCCCCCGACATCTACAGCAACGACCTCATCGGTCTTGGTAAGGCGATGGTCAACGGCTTCCTTTGGAACGTCAAGAACCCCGGCGAGGGCGTCAAGAACTATTTTGACTTCTCGAAGGACGGCTGGTACGAGGAGTACATCAAGGGCTGTACCTTTGACCAGGAAAAGCTTTACATCTTTGCAGGCGACTATTTCATCGATATGATCCGTATGGCGTGGGCGATCTATGTCAACGAAACCATCTTTACGGCAAACATCAGCCAGACCAAGTGGAAATCGCTTGACGAGTTTTATGCGGACGTCGAAGCAGGTCTCTGGTCGATGGACGACTTGGCGACCATGGTGACCGACATGCATGCCGACGGTGCAGGCGGCACGCCCGGTAAGGCGGACAGAACGGACGAGATCATCGGTATGGCACTCAACCACACCACCGACTGGGTGTTTGCGTCGACCTCCGAGGCAGACATTTTCTACCAGGATAAGGAAGACGGCTACAAGCCGAAGGTCGTTGAAACTGCGACCAAGTTTATCCAGGTTTCCGACAAATGGATGACGCTTGCAAACTCTACGGGCGCCATCGAAACCGAGTCCAGCGTACAGGGTGTCAAGGAAGCAACCACCATCTTCCTTGAAGGCAAAACGCTGTTTGTTGCTTCCCGTCTTGGAGAGATGGAGTCCCAAGCGGTGCGCGAATTCAAGGCAGATAAGGGTCTTGTTCCTTTCCCCAAGTGGAATTTGAGCGAGCAGGAAGACTATCACACCGTTATCCACAACCAGGTAGAGCTTGGTGCTATCCTCAACAGTGCCAAGGCGTTCTCTGCGGCTTCTGCTCTCATGCAGTTCCTCAACGAGGAGTCGGAGAAGGTCGTTTATACCTATTACGAAAAGGGTCTGAAGTATAAGTACAACGACAACAAGAATGCCCGTGCGATGATGGACCTCATCCGTGAAACGAGTGACGCGCCCTTCGGCTTCGAGATCGGCGACCTCACCCACGAAACCTTCTACACGGCAGACGGCGCGAAGAAGCTTACCCTGATGTATCTTGACAACAATTCGACGCTTGCTTCTACCTTTGATTCGGAGAAGGGCGTTTACGTGGATTGCTTGAATAAGATGCTTGAGAGATTTGCAACCTTCGAATGATATTCAAACCGACCGCGCGGCGCGCGGTCGGTTTTTTGTTTTAATACGCCGAAAAGTCTTGAAAAAGGGCGCGCCGTGTGCTACAATAGGGGTGCAGAGAAAAGCTCTGCGAAAAGGAGAAGCATTATGGAAATGTACGCAAACTTACATACACACTCGACCCACTCGGACGGTGTATACTCCCCCGAGGAAATGGTCAAGGTTGCAAAGGGGGAGGGCTTTTCCGCCATCGCCATCTCCGACCACGACGCGGCGACGGCGTACCCCGAATTAAAGGCGGCGTGCGAAAGAGAAGGCATGCGCTGTATCTTCGCCGTGGAGTTTTCGGTCGGTCAGCCCTACCCCTGTCATATGGTCGCTTTTGATTTTGATCCCGAATATCCCCCGATGAAGAAGTACCTTGAGGACATGGGCTTCCGCCAGACCGACAACACGAAGAAGGTCTTTGACGAGGGCGTTGCCTGCGGCAATATCACGGGCATCACCTGGGAAGAGGTCTTGGAGTACAACAAGGGCATTATCTGGCTTTGCAACAATCACGTCTTCCGCGCCATGCAGGCAAAAGGACTTGTGAAGGAAGATGAGTATATGTCTTGGTATATGAAGAATTACTCCAAGCAAAGAGGCAAATATCCCCCCGTCATTCCCTTTATGGCGCCCGATAAGCTGATCGCGCTTGTCAAGGAAGCGGGCGGCTTCGTCGTTCTCGCGCATCCCACCGACGAGCAGATGGATCGCATCGACGAATATATCGCCATCGGTATTGAGGGCATCGAGGTCTGGCACTCCGACCTTTCCGACGCGCAAAGAGAGAGAGCGCTTAAGATCGCCCTTGAAAAGGACCTTTACGTTTCGGGCGGCAGCGACCACAGCGGTCTGCTTGGCGGTCTTTATTCCTCGTATCCCGACGAGGAGAGCTTAAAGGCATCCCCTCACTACATCCCCGAGCGCTCCACGGGCGTGCCGAGAGAATACTTTGAGGAGCTTGTCACGCGCAAAAGAAATCGCGTGAAATAAAAGTACTTCCCGAGAGGGCGGAAAAACCGCCCTCTTTTTCTTTTTTAAGCGGGGAAACATATTGACACGGCACGGATTTTGGGTTATAATGTATGTTGGTAAAAATTTGTTTTTGGAGGAAACCATGTACAACGATTATAAGGACAACATTCCCGCACTTTCTTCGTATGACGCCGACGTTGCCGCCGCCATGGCGAGAGAGCTTGGAAGACAGAGGGACAACCTTGAGCTGATCGCCTCGGAGAACATCGTATCCCCTGCCGTTTTGATGGCAATGGGCTCGGTGCTGACGAACAAATACGCCGAGGGCTATCCTGCACACCGCTATTACGGCGGATGCGTATACGTTGATGAGGTGGAGGAGATCGCACGCAAGCGCGCATGCGAGCTGTTTGGCGCAGAGCATGCCAACGTTCAGCCGCACTCGGGCGCGCAGGCAAACATGGCGGCGTATGCCGCACTCATCAAGCCCGGCGACACCGTGATGGGTATGTCGCTTGACGCAGGCGGACACCTCACCCACGGCTCGCCCGTCAATCAGTCGGGTAAGCTCTACAACTTCGTTCCCTACGGCGTGGGTGCAGACGGCTACATCGACTACGAGGACGTGCGCAAAAAGGCACTTGAGTGCAAGCCTGCGCTGATCGTTGCGGGTGCATCCGCATATCCCCGTGCCATTAAGTTTGACCTTCTTTCCGAGATCGCCAAGGAGGTCGGCGCATATTTTATGGTCGACATGGCGCACATCGCCGGTCTTGTTGCCGCAGGACTCCATCAGAGCCCCGTTCCCTATGCCGATATTGTCACCACCACCACCCATAAGACCCTTCGCGGTCCCCGTGGCGGTATGATCCTCTGCCGTGAGGAATACGCCAAGGCGGTCGACAAGGCGATCTTCCCCGGCACGCAGGGCGGTCCTCTCATGCATGTGATCGCCGCAAAGGCGGTCGCACTCGGCGAGGCACTCACCGAGGAGTTTAAGGATTATCAAAGACGCATCGTGGAGAACGCCGCGGCACTTGCCGAGGGCTTCCGCAAGAGAGGCGTGAACATGGTCACGGGCGGCACCGACAACCACCTCATGCTGCTCGACCTTCGCGGTACGGGCGTGACGGGCAAGGAGCTGGAGGCTCGCCTTGACGAGGTGCACATCACCCTCAACAAGAACGCCATCCCGAACGACCCTGAGAAGCCCATGGTCACGAGCGGTGTCCGCATCGGTACGCCTGCCGTTACCACCCGCGGTCTTGGCGTCGCTGAGATGGATTTGATTGCAGATTACATCACCCGCACCATCCGTTCCTTTGACGAGGACAAGGAAGCGATCAAGGCGGGCGTCGCAGAGATCTGCAGCCGTTTCCCCCTGTATGAATAAGAACAAACCCTTTCAGAAACACTAAAAAGAAAACTAAAGCTTACAAAGCGAGGACTTTATCATGGACAACCAACCCCGCGAAAGACTTGGCTCACGCCTTGGCTTTATTCTCCTTTCCGTCGGCTGTGCCGTTGGTATGGGCAACGTATGGAAGTTCCCCACCATTACAGGGCAGAACGGCGGCGCCTTCTTCGTGCTCTTCTACCTTCTGTTCCTTGTGCTTCTCGGCATTCCCCTCATGACGATGGAGTTTGCGCTCGGCAGAGCCGCGCAAAAGAGCCCTGTTCGTCTTTATCACGCCCTGACGCCCAAGGGAAGCCCCTTCCGTGCGCACGGCTACGCCGCTCTGGCGGGAAACGTCATTCTTATGATGTTCTACGTACCCGTATGCTCTTGGACGATCATTTATTTCTGGTACGCCCTCACGGGTAAATTCCAGTCGACGGCAGCGGCCGATTTTGGCGCGATGTTTGACGGGATGATCGGAAATCCGCTTGCTCTTTCGCTGGTCGTGCTTGGTGTAACGGTGCTTGGCTTTTTCATCTGCTCCCGTTCTCTTCAGGGCGGTCTTGAGCGCGTGACCAAGATCATGATGGTAGCACTCTTTGTTATCATGGTGGCGCTTGCCATCAACTCCTTTACGCTTGACGGTGCGGGCGATGGCCTTGCTTTCTACCTGCTTCCCAGCGTTGACAACTTCCTTGACCCTGCGCATAACGGCATCATCGGTGTGATTACCGCCGCTATGAATCAGGCGTTCTTTACGCTCTCCATCGGCATCGGCTCGATGGCGATCTTCGGCAGCTTTATTGATAAGGACCGTGCACTTCTCGGCGAGAGTGTGCGCGTCACCGCCCTCGATACCTGCGTGGCGCTTCTTGCGGGTCTGATCATTTTCCCCGCTTGTGCGACCTTTGACGTTGAGGTGTCGGCAGGCCCGCCCCTCATCTTTATCGCCCTGCCCCGTATCTTCCACGAAATGTGGGGCGGACAGGTTTTCGGCACCCTCTTCTTCATCTTTATGGCGTTTGCCGCACTTTCCACCGTGTTTGCCGTCTTCCAGAACATCCTTTCCTGCGTGCAGGATCTGACAGGCTGGTCGAAGGGCAAGGCATCTCTCGTATGCGGTATCGCGGTCTTCCTTCTGACGCTTCCCTGTGTCTTGGGCGGTCTTTCGGGTCTGCACCTTGGAAAGCTTACGTCGGTTCTCGACGTGGAGGACTACCTCGTTTCGAACATTCTTCTGCCGCTCGGTGCTTTGATCTTCACCATCTTCTGTACATGGAAGCGTGGTTGGGGCTTTGACAACTTCATGGCAGAGGCAAACACGGGCAAGGGCATGAAGATCCAAAGATGGATGTACGGTTATATGAAATTCGTGCTTCCCGTGATCATTGCGGTGCTCTTTGTGATGGGTGCCATCAATCCCTTTATTTAAGACGGGTTTAGGGGAAGCGATCTTCGCTTCCCCCTTTTCATGAAAGGATATACCTATGAGAAAAACAAAAATTATTTGCACCATCGGTCCTGCCTCGGACAGCGAGGAGATGTTAGAAGCGCTTTGCAAGAACGGCATGAACGTGGCGCGCCTGAACTTCTCGCACGGCTCGCACGAGGGCTACAAGAGCATCATGGAGCGCATTCGCCGCGTGCGTGAGAAGCTTTCGCTTCCCATTGCCGTGATGTTAGATACCAAGGGACCCGAATATCGCATCAAGACCTTTAAGGAAGGTAGGGTGACGCTGAAGGACGGCGATCCCTTTATCTTCACCACCGAGGATACCGTGGGAGATGAAACCCGCGTTTCGGTCAATTACGACCACCTGACCGACGACCTTTCGGTTGGCGACGTCATTCTTGTCAACAACGGTCTTGTTTCCTTCCGCGTGGAGCGGATCGAGGGGAAGGACGTGCATACGACGGTGCTCATCGGCGGTGTGCTTTCCGACCGCAAGAGCATGAATTTCCCGGGCAGAGTGCTCCGTCACGAATATCTGTCCGAGCAGGACAAGGCGGATCTGCTTTTCGGCATCCGCGAGGAGATCGACTTTGTCGCCGCCTCCTTCGTTTCCTCCCGTGCCGACGCACAGGCACTCCGCGATTTTCTGGATGAAAACGGCGGACGCGAGATCGGACTGATCGCCAAGATCGAGAACCGTGCGGGAGTAGAGAACATCGACGAGATCTGCGAGGTGGCGGACGGCATCATGGTTGCAAGAGGCGACCTCGGCGTAGAGATCCCCTATGTCGAAGTGCCCTCGGTGCAAAAGCAGATCATCAAGGAATGCCGCTTGCTCGGTAAGCGCGTCATTACGGCGACCGAGATGCTAGAGAGCATGATCACCAATCCCCGTCCTACCCGTGCCGAGATCTCGGACGTGGCGAACGCGGTGTACGACGGCTCCTCTGCCGTCATGCTGTCGGGCGAAACGGCGGCAGGCAGATACCCCGTCGAGGCGGTAAGGACCATGGCGGAGATCGCCGAGTATACCGAAAAGCACATTGATTATAAGCGTTGGTTTGCGACGACCGAATATAAGATCCGCAACAACCTTGACGCCATCTCCCACGCCACCTGCGCCATGGCGATCGACGTGGATGCAAGGTGCATCGTGGTCAATTCCATGTCGGGTGTGACGGCGCGCATGGTCAGCCGCTTCCGCTCTCCCGCCGATATTCTCGGCGTCACCACCTCGGTGCGCGCATGGCGGCAATTGAACCTCAGCTGGGGCGTGACCCCCGTGCTCAGCGAGGAATACGAGTCGGCAGAGGTCATGTTCTATCAGGGACTGAACCACGCAAAGCGCATCTACAAGCTTTCAAAGGGCGATAACGTTGTTCTCACGGGCGGCAAGGTGAACGGTATGAGCGGAAACACAAACACCATAAAGGTGGAAAAAGTATAAAAACAAAAAAGACGGCTTTCGCCGTCTTTTTTTATGGTTTATTCAATCGTATAGCTGTCGTAGGTCACGCCGCCGAAGTGCTTGAATTCAAAGGTCTTGCCGTCGAAGAGGATGTAGCCCTGCGGCGTTCTTTCCTTGGGAAGGGAAACCGAGCCGGGGTTGAGATAGACAAAGCCGTCCTTGACCGTCTTCTTTGCGACGTGGGTGTGACCGCCGATGAGGATATCGCCCTTTTTCATGGGCGGAGGATTGTCTTCCCCGTACTTATGACCGTGGGAGAGGTGGATCATTCTGTCGTCAAGTGCGATAACGGCATAGTCCACGAGAGGGAAGGGGAGCACCAGCTCATCCACCTCGGTGTCGCAGTTGCCGCGGACGGCAAGAATACGGTCGGCGATGGGGGTGAGAAAGGAGATGACCTCCTTGGGTGCGTAGCCCTGGGGCAGGGGATTGCGCGGACCGTGATAGAGAATGTCGCCGAGCAGAACGAGGCGGTCGGCGCCCTCATAGTTGAAATAGGTGACAAGGGATGAAGTGAAGTCGCCCGAGCCGTGCAGGTCGGAGGCAAACATGATCTTTTCCATACTGACCTCGAAAAAAGCGTTTTTGCCGCTTTGTGCGGCGTTTGCTTCATTATAGCACGATGGGAAGGAAAAAGCAAGCGGCAAATTTGAAAAAATTGCGCATTCTCTTGACAGAAAGAAAAAAATAAGATAGAATAATTATAGTGTTTTGAAATGCCGCATAGACTTTCTATGCGCTTTTTTGCGGAAGGAGGCTCCTTATGAATAAGATGTTTGTGCACAAGCTGAAGGAGGCTCTTCTTTCGGTCATGCCGCTCTCCCTCATCGTGATTTTGTTAAATCTTACGCCGCTTGTGAGCTTCACGGCACGGGAGATGATCCTTTTCGCGGTCTGCTCGCTTCTTCTTATTTTGGGCATCGCCCTCTTTAACCTGGGTGCGGACCTTGCCATGACGCCGATGGGCGAGCACGTGGGTGCGGGACTGACCAAATCTGCCCGTATCTCCCTGCTTCTTTCGGTCTGCTTTATGCTGGGCGTTCTGATCACCATTGCCGAGCCCGATCTGACGGTGCTTGCCGAGCAGGTTTCCGCCGTCATCAATCCCACCGTCCTGACGCTCGCCGTCGGTGTGGGTGTGGGCATCTTCCTGGTGCTTGGCGTGCTAAAGATCGTCTTTTCGGTACATCTTTCCTCGATGCTGATGTTCTTTTATATGACCCTTTTCGCCGTTGCCGCCATCGTGATCTCGACGGGCAAGGAGCCCATGCTTTCGATGGGCTTTGACTCGGGCGGTGTGACGACGGGTCCGATCACCGTTCCCTTTATCATGGCGCTCGGCGTGGGCATTGCTGCCACCGTCGGCGGTAAGAACGCGGGTGAAAACAGCTTCGGTTTGATCGCCCTTTGTTCGGTCGGCCCGATCCTTGCGGTGCTTGTGCTTTCCGTTTTCGCAACGGGCAACATCGAGAACCCCATTGACCCCTCCTCCTACGCCATTGCAGAGGACCTTCTGGGTGCGGTGCTTGAAACGCTCTGGTCGGTGGCGCGCTCGGTTTTCCTCGCGCTCGGCCTTGTTGTTTGCTTCTTCTTTATCATCGACCTCATCTTCCTGCATCTGCCGAAGAAGCGCATTGCGCAGATCCTCATCGGCGTGCTCTTTACCTATGCGGGGCTTGTGATCTTCCTCTCGTCGGTGCACGTCGGCTTTATGCCCATCGGCTACAAGCTCGGCGGCTCGCTAGCGGACAGAAACTCCACCCTGCTTCTTATCGCCGCCTTTGTGCTCGGCCTTGTCGTCGTTTTGGCAGAGCCTGCGGTGCACGTGCTCAAAAAGCAGGTCGAGGACATCACCGACGGTACCGTTTCGGCGCGCTCGATGCTGCTTGCGCTTTCGATCGGTGTCGGCGTTTCTCTCTTGCTTTCCGCCATCCGTATCGTCTTTGATTTTTCGATCCTTTTCTATCTCATTCCGGGATATCTCATCTCGCTCGGCCTTTCCTTCTTCGTGCCGAGAATGTACACCGCCATCGCGTTCGACTCGGGCGGTGTTGCAAGCGGTCCCTTGACATCAAGCTTTATTTTACCCTTTGCCATCGGTGCCTGCATGGCGCTTGACCCCTCGGGCGAGAGCGTGCTTGCCAACGGCTTCGGCATTGTGGCAATGGTCGCTATGACCCCTCTGATCACCATTCAGATGCTCGGCTTCCGTGCCGTCGTCAAGCGCAGAATGCAGGAGAAGGTTGCTTTGCGCCGTATCCTGACGGCAGACGACGCACAGATCATTGAGTTTAATTAACCCGGGAAAGGAGAAACGGCTGTGAAGAAAAAGTCTACGGCAACCCCCGAAACGACCCCCGAAACGACCCCCGACGCGGGCTTTTCCCTGCCCGTATCTCCCGCACGCGCGCCGCGCGTTCCCAAGATCCGTGACGAGGGTATTCGCAAATTAAAGCTCCTTTTCACGGTGGTGGACAGAAGCAAGGCGAACTTCTACCTTGATATGCTAGAGCAATACGAGGTCAACTTCCAGACCGTCATTTACGGCTCGGGCACGGCGGAAACCGCCCGTCTTGGTATGATCGGCGGCGAGAGCGACAAGGCGCTCCTTCTTTCGGTGCTTCGCGAGGACATGGTCGCCCCTGCACTCCATATGCTGGAGGAGAAATTCTCCCGTGTCAAGAACGGAAAGGGGATTGCCTTTACCGTGCCGTTTGGCAGCGTGATGGGTGTGTACAGCTATTGCTTCTTGAGCAACAACGCGCCGAAAAAGTAAACAACTATTTACAAACAAACAACCTTTGAAAACAGGCGGTTTGCTTTGAAGCGCCGCGGTAAGGAGTTTTGCTATGAAGGAATTTGAGGTTATCCTCTGCATCGTAAATAAAGGATTTGCCGACCGTGCCATGGACGCCGCACGCGCCGCAGGCGCAAAGGGCGGCACCATTCTCCACGGGCGCGGCACCGCATCCCCCGATGCGGAAAAGCTGTTCGGCATTACCATCCAGCCCGAAAAGGAGATCGTGATGATCCTCGTTGCGGGCAAGATCAAGGACGGCGTTTTGAAGGCGCTGTACGATGCCGTCGGCACGGGCACCGAAGGGCGCGGTATCGCCTTTACCCTTCCCGTCGAGCAGACGGTGGGGCTTTCGGTCGCATCGGCGAAAGACGAACAGTAAAATATGAAGCCCTCGCGGCGACTGCCGCGGGGGCAACGCTATGTAAAGAGAAAAAACAAGGAGAAATAAATTGATTACCGTAACCGATCTCAGCTTCCATTTCGGAGGACAGCTTCTTTTTAAGAACGTTGACCTCAAATTCACGCCCGGCAACTGCTATGGCATCATCGGTGCCAACGGCGCGGGTAAGAGTACCTTTTTAAAGCTCCTTTGCGGTGAGCTTTCCCCCTCCACGGGCAACATCTCCATCCCTTCCGATACGCGAATGTCGGTGCTCCGTCAGGACCACTTTGCCTTTGACGGAGAGACGGTGCTGGATACCGTCATCGGCGGAAACGAGCGTCTTTTCTCGGTGATGAAGGAGAAGGATGCCATTTACATGAAGGAAGATTTCACCGACGAGGACGGCATCCGCGCCGCCGAGCTGGAGGCGGAGTTTGCCGAGATGAACGGCTGGGAAGCCGAGAGTGACGCTTCGCGCCTCGTGCAGGGGCTTGGACTTCCCGAAGATGCTCTTTACGAGCTGATGGGCACCCTTGAGGAGTCGGCAAAGATCAAGGTGCTTCTCGCGCGTGCCCTGTTCGGTCAGCCCGAGATCATCCTTCTCGACGAGCCGACCAACGGTCTTGATATCGACGCTGTGCGCTGGCTTGAGGACTTCCTCGCCGACTATTTCGGCACGGTGCTCGTCGTATCGCACGACCGCCACTTCTTAAACGACGTCTGCACCGGCATCGTCGACATCGACTACGGCGGCATCAAGATGTACGTCGGTAACTACGAGTTCTGGTACGAATCCAGCCAGCTCGTCCAACGCCTCATCAAGCAGCAGAACAAGCGCGCCGAGGAGAAGATCCGCGAGCTTGAAAGCTTTATCGCCCGTTTCGCCGCAAACAAGTCCAAGTCAAGACAGGCAACCTCCCGCCGCAAGCTGCTCGACAAGCTGACGGTCGAGGAAATGCCTGCCTCCTCCCGCCGTTACCCCTTCATCGGCTTTGAAATGGACAGAGAGGCGGGCAAGGATATTCTGCGCGTTGAGGGGCTCACCAAAAAGCCCTTCTTTGAAAACGTTTCCTTTACCCTCACCAAAGGCGACAAGGTCGCTTTTCTCGGGAACGAGCTTGCCGTCACGGCGCTCTTCCGCATCCTCATGGGTGAGGACACGCCCGACGCGGGCGAATACAAGTGGGGCGTCAGCATCACGACCTCTTATTTCCCCCACGACAACACCGCCTACTTTGACGGCTGCGACGACTCCATCTTGGATTGGATGCGCCGTTATTCAAAGGATCAGACCGAAACCTACCTGCGCGGCTTCCTCGGCAGAATGCTCTTCTCGGGCGACGCCGTCTTCAAGCCCGTCAAGGTCCTCTCGGGTGGCGAGAAGGTGCGCTGTATGTTCTCCCGCATGATGCTCTTCGGCTCGAATGCCCTCGTGCTCGACCAGCCCACCGACCACCTCGACCTTGAATCCATCACCGCCGTCAACCACGGGCTTTCCGATTTCAAGGGCAACGTGCTTCTTTACACCCACGACTACGAGATGATGAATACGGTGGCAAACCGCATCATCACCCTGAAGGACGTCGGCATCCACGATTTCTCGGGCAAATACGAGGAATTGGTCGGAGAGGCAAAAGCAGAATAACGCAAAAAAAGCGGCTTTTTGCCGCTTTTTTTATTTGTTGAGAAAATAAATGGCGAAGGTAAGATAGGTGGCAAACGCCGTCCAGATGAGGTAGGGGATCTGCAAATACGCGGCGGGACGGAAGACGCGCGCATACTTCCACATATAGGCGGCGACCAGCACAAGGAGAAGCAGCACCCAAAGGGAAGAGAAGAGGAAGAGGCGCAGACGGAAAAGCAGGATGGAATAAAAGAAATTGACGATCAGGCTTGCGCCGTAGAGGGCAAGACCGTCCCTTGCCGCGATGGGATTCTTTTCTCTTTTCAGGTAAACGAGGGTGGAGGAGATGCCCATTAAGACGTAAAGGATGCTCCAAACGATGGGGAAGAGCAGGGCAGGCGGCGCGAAGGGCGGGACGGTGATGGTGCTGTAGAAATTATCGCCGAGGCTGCCCGATGCCCACGTGGAAAGTCCGCCCACGGCAAGGGGGATCAGAATGCCGATGAGATACGGCTTGATTTTTTGAAAAAGTGCCATATTTTGCTCCTTTTGGTTTTTCTTTGTGCTTATATTATGCGCATCCCGGCTTGTTCTATGCCCCCGTCGCGCCCTGCTTTTCACCCCTGCTTCACAGGAAAATCAAAAAAAGCGCGCAAAACGCCGAAAAAAGCGCGGAAAGCGGAGAGATATTCATATTTTTGCTACAAATTTATGTTATAATCCTTTCGTGTGTCGCATCATTTTTTTGTGCGGCAAAAATCAACGGGTAAAAGAACTGCCGACCGAGGACGGACGGCAGGATGAAAGGAAGTATAGAGATGATCCGTGTAGAGCATCTTTCCAAGCGCTACGGCAACCGCTATGCGCTCGACGACGTCAGCTTCGAGATCGGAGAGGGCGAGATCGTTGGGCTTCTCGGCGCCAACGGCGCGGGAAAAAGCACGACCATGAATATTTTGACGGGATATCTTTCCGCAACGGAGGGAGAGGTGTACGTTGGGGGGGTAAGCGTCCTTGACGATCCGACTGCCGCCAAGCGTAAGATCGGGTATCTGCCCGAGCAGCCGCCCCTCTACTTTGATATGACGGTGAAGGAGTATCTCGATTTCGTTTACGAGCTGAAGGGCTGCAGCTTCCCGCGCGAAGCCCATCTTTCCGAGATCATGAACGTGGTAAAGATCGCCGACGTGCGCGACCGCCTGATCGGACATCTTTCCAAGGGCTACCGTCAGCGCGTGGGCATTGCGTCGGCACTTGTGGGCGATCCGCCCCTTCTCATCTTTGATGAGCCGACCGTCGGTCTTGACCCCAAGCAGATCATCGAGGTCCGCAACCTGCTCCGTACCCTCGGCAAAAAGCATACGGTGGTGCTTTCCACCCACATCCTTTCCGAGGTGCAGGCGGTGTGCGAGCGCATCGTCGTGATCAAGGAGGGGCACATCGTTGCCAACGAGCGCACCGAGGACATCACCCGCCGCCTTGAAACGGAATCCCGCTTCCGCGCGAAGATCGCGGGCGCGACGGCAGGCGAGATCAAGGAAGCCCTCCGCCAGATCCGTGACGTGACGCGCGTGGAGCAGACGGGTGCCAGAGATGGCGAGAGCTATCCCTTTACCGTGGAAACCAAGAGCGGTGCGGACGTGCGCCGTGCCATCTTCAACCTGTGCGTGTCGAAGGGCTGGGTGCTTTACGGGCTGGAGCGCCGCGGACTTGACCTTGAGGACGTCTTTGTGCGCCTGATGGATGCGGGCGTAGAGGCGACCGACGCCAAAGATACGAAGAAAAAGAGGTAACTAAGATGCTTGCGATATACAAACGCGAGATGAAGGCGTACTTCATCACCCCCCTCGGCTACGTTTTCCTTGGGGTCTTTCTGCTCGTTTCGGGCGCGGTCTTCTGCTTCTCGACCTTCTACGAGATGACCTCTGACCTGACCGAATACTTTTCCACCATGCTCTTTTGCTTTATCATCCTTTTGCCGCTTCTCACCATGAAGCTGTTTACCGAGGAGAAAAAGGCGCGCACCGAGCAGCTGCTGCTCACCTCCCCCGTATCCGTCTTTTCGGTGGTGTTTGCCAAGTTCCTTGCCGCGTACACCATGTTCGCGGGAGCATCCGTCTTTTCGGGGCTGTATTTCATCTTCCTCTCCTTCTTCGGCAACGTGCAGGTGGGGCTTCTGTTCGGCAACATTTTTGCCATTCTCCTGATCGGCATGGCGTTTATTGCGGTCGGCGTGTTCGTTTCCGCCATCACCGAGAGCCAGCTTTCCTCTGCCATCCTCACCATCGGTATCCTGCTTGGCTTTGTGATGATCTCGATGCTTGCCGACTACATTCCCGTCGAGTGGCTTCGCTTTGCGATCTCCTCTCTCTCGGTCTTCTATCGCTACCAGAACTTTGCGCACGGCATCTTTGATATTGCCGCGCTTGTATATTATCTTTCCATCACCGCTCTCTTCCTTGCCCTCACCGTGCGCTCGGTGGATCGCCGCCGCTGGAGGTAAAGGAGCATATGAGTAAGCTATCAAAGCGCGGGGCGGGAAAGGAGAGGGAGAGCCGACTTCTGATCACGGCGGTCATTCTGCTCTTTCTGGTGCTCAACCTCCTTCTTGCCTACCTTGCCAACACCTACGGCTGGTATTTTCTCGCCACCGACCCGAGGTTTTATACCCTCTCGGGCGTGACGGACGAATACTTTGATCGGGTCAATCCCGAAGGAAAGCGCGTGGAGTTCTATTTCTGCATGAGCCCCGACGAGCTGCGTGAGAACAACACCTTTGCGCGCATCCTCGACACGGTGGAGCAGTTTGACGAACGGTACGATTTCTTCACCCTGACCCACTTGAACACCTACTACGACTATGAGAAGCTTGAGCGCTTCTCGAAGGACGCCGAGGGCAACACCGTCGAGATCAACAATCAGTCGATCATCGTCTATTCGCCCGATGCGGGCACAGCCCCTCTCGTGCGCTCTCTTTCGACCTTCTATTCGGAGGCCACCGAG
>SVTN01000148.1 GCA_015063765.1 Oscillospiraceae bacterium
CGTGGAAATTAGTGCCATGTGGCGAAACCGACTACGTAACTGCATGTTTTGAGGGTGATTACAAGAAAATTGACATCAGCAAAATACGCTTTGCAACCGCCTCGGCGGTATGACCCGACTCTGTGGTGTTGTAGAAATTCAGGACTGCCTCGCAGTTTGCTCTCACGCCATCGTCGGTGAAGTTGTCGATCAAAGCTTCAAGCTCATCTTGCGTTTCTGCAACAAAGTAGGGACAGGTTCTGATATCAAAGTACAGCGCGCGACTGTTTTCGATATAATCTTGACGGTCGGATTGGAAAAGCACCAAGGGGCGGTTTAATAGAGCAAAGTCGCCTGCACTTGAGGAATAATCGGTGATGAGCATATCAGCAATAAGAAGAAGGTCGCCCATGTCCTCATAGGAGGAGACGTTGCGCTTTTTGTCGCTATCGCTTACGTTAAGACCCAGCACACCGGGATGCGCGCGGACAAGACAGAGCCAAGGACAACCGTATTTTCTTTCGAGGGATGCAATGGTAGCCTCAATGTCGATATCCTGCATTTCCTGCTTGACATGGGCGTCTCTCGCCTTATCGCGCAAAGTCGGCGCGTACAAAAGAATTTTAGTATCCTCCGAGATGCCGAGTTTTGCCCTCAAAGCCTTGATTTCAGAGGCATCGGGATGCACCAGACGGTCGTCTCTCGGTGTGCCTTCACGCAAGATCTCACCCGTATAATGGAAGGCGGAGCGATATTGCATTTCACCGTAATCGCTGCCCGCCAAGGCTAAATCACAATAGCCCTCGTTTTGCTCCGGCACGTAGGTGCGTGTAGCATCAAGCAGAATTTTCTTGAAGGCGCGGTCACCGTGCCATGCCTGGATAAACATTTGCTTTTTGCTCTTGTTGATATCGGGTAAAACAAAGTTAGTGACGAAGGCACCCGCTGTAGCAAGCTCGCGATAGTATTTTTTCGTGTCGGTTATATTCACTGTGCGCACACCCTCTGGCAAAATCCCCTTTTTGCTTTCGGGATCCGTAAAGAGCCAAACAATTTCGGTTTCGGGGCAAAGCCGTGCGAGTGCCTCACTGATGGCGCGAGGGTTGTCGGAATAGGTCTTTCCGCCGAAGCTTTCAAAAAGCACCTTGTTTTTGTCTACACCGTGAAAAAGTCGAATGTATTTAAAATAAAGCGCGCGAAGCGTTTTTTTCATATCCATAATTCATATCCTTTCGGTCAGATTGATTGCTGCCTTGAGCGTTACTTTTTCTTACTGATCGCGTCTCTTAACTGTGTGCTGCTGGTGCCTTTGGTATAAGGGAAGTATATAATTTCTGCCTTGTCTGCTAAAAAATCCTCGTAACGCTTGAAGCGCTCGGTGCCTTTATAATCCGAGCCGACAAAAAGCTTGTCGTAACGGTAGATGCTCCAAGCATCGCTATCCTCGTCGGGGGATTCCACAACCATATCGACAAATTTGATGTTTCGTAAAATCTCGCAACGCTCCTCAAAGGGAATATAGGTTTCCTTTCCCTTCCAAGCGCCGCTGTTGTGTACACCGACGATCAAGTAGTCGCAATGCTCCTTGGCTCTTCTTAAAAGATTTAAATGTCCGATGTGGAACAAATCGAAGGTGCCGGAAAGATATCCGACAACAACTTGAGGCTTATCGGATATTCTTTTGCTTTGTGCCTTGTACCGATAGCTGTCATCTCCGAACGCCTCGGGGGCGTTTTTATATCGGGAAAGAACGTCCTTGTATATTTCCTCGTATTGGGGGATGTACAGAGTTTCTCTTGCATACATTTTTTCTAGAATTTCCTTGGCGACACTGTCGACTAAGACGAGATTGTTTTCCTCGCCATTGAATGCCGTGCCCTTGAGAGAACCCGGCGAAACGTCTAAAATTCTGTTTGCAAGACCCGCCGCCTTGAGCTCCGTATTGATGCTTTCCATAAAGCGGCATAAGCCCGATTTTGCCGCGCCGTAAACACTGAAATACGGAGACGCGACGTGTCCCGCAATCGAACCCATTACGGCGGTATAGAAATCCTTTTTGTTCTTAATCAGCGCATAGTATTTTTTAATGATTCGCACGATCGCCGTGAAATCCACGTTCATCAGATTTTTAATTTCGGCATCCGTTAAATCTTCAAAAAGCGCAACTCTGCCAAAGCCTGCCGTGATAACCAGAGTGTCGATATCGGTAATCTTATCAAAAATGGAAAAATCCTCGTTGATGAGATTGAGCTTGAAAAAGGACGTTTTTTCCTCAAAGGTTCTTCTGATTTCGTCAGGCAGCGCGGAAGAGCATACGGGGGCCTTACCAACGATATATATATAATCGTAAGAATCCAACAAATTTTGGCAAATGGAAAGACCTATGCCGCTGTTTCCGCCCACGACCAATGCTTTTTTCATATAAATTACTTCCTTTCTTTTGTACGGAGTATTTTGGGGTATGTTTACCACGAAAAGAATTGCTTTTTAAAGCTTTTGAATTGCTTTATTTGGCAGTCTTCTTTTTTCTCTTTTTGAGTGCGCGCATAGCAAATGCCCACGCGTGCTTCAGCTCACCGCGATAGAATATGGCGGCGGAGCTGAGAGTGACGGTGGCGGCGATGGTAAAGCAGATGAAGCCGTGAATTACCCAATCAAGCCAGCCGTTGATAGGAAGCATGCCTTCGAAGAGCTTGTAAAGAAAAACGGTAAGGCTCGTATTTCCCACATGCCAAAGAATCTTGAGCAAGAAGGAGAGAAGACTTCTTTCAAGAATGTGCTTTGAAGAGAAGATGGCGTATTGAAAGGTGCGGAAAAGGTTGGCAACCAGCGTTGCGATGATGACACCGTTGAGCCCAATCAGATTGACGAGCAGGATGGCAAGAAGGAGATTGATGCCCGCCTCGATCATAGCGCCGATCTTGGTTTCCTTATATTTGCCCGCCGCTTGCACGATGGTAACGTAGGGCTGGCGGATGCAAAATACACCCTCCGATACGGTGATAAGCACCGCAAAGCTGAGGATCAGATAGTTGGCGTCATGAATGCCCCTTGTGTAAATCTCCATGAAGGGAAGAAGCAATAGCCCCGTGCAGGTAAAGACGATGGAGGAAAAGGAAAAAGAGAGAAATTCGTAGGTGCCAAATCGAGTGCGGAAGAGGTTCTTATCTCCCTTTGCCCAAATATTACCGAACGCCCCCTCAAGCCCTGTCGTAAAGTTTTGCATGAGCTGCTTGAGATTTTTTACGATGGAGATATAGATCGCATAAACAGAAACGGTTGCTGCATTGGTGAAGAGCGTGAGGATCACAACGGAGGTGTTG
>SVTN01000013.1 GCA_015063765.1 Oscillospiraceae bacterium
AAAGGCCACCTCGTGTCTGTCGCCGAGGGCTACATCCATACCGACAAACTTCTTTTGGATACAGAAGGCATCCAAGGTGTCTACGGTACCGTCAACGCGGGTGTCGGCATACGCAAGCGCAACCTCGGAGAGTTCTCCAAGACCCACGTAGTGCTTCTGCACCAAGAAGGCGTCGACCGTGTCCACCGCGCCGTCCATGTTGACGTCACCCATGTTGAAGATGACGATGGGAGCAAAGGTGGCGGTATGCGCGCCCTCTTCTTCGAGGGAGAGGAATACTGTTTCACCCACGGGGAGAAAATCGGAGGCGGTCATCGTGAGGGTCACAAGGGTCTCCCCTGCTTCGACCGTGCGGTCGACGGTAACGGTGAGGGTGTTTCCGGTTTGCACTACGTTCACGCCCTCTGCCGCTTCGAAGGACACAAGGGTGGCGGCGAGGGGATCGAGGATGAGGGTGAATTCACCGCCCGTGCCCGCAGTTTGGGTCGCTGTCACCGACGTGACAAACTCAAATCCCCATGCGGTATGAAAGGCGGTATTTATCAATGCAAGCACGCCTGTTCGCTCTGCGGTATAGATAGCTGTGAAGGTGATATCATCCGTCAAGGTCATGCCTTCGGTAAAGCCTTCGAAGCCGGCAAAAGCATAAGTATACAGTGCCGTGGCAGCTTTGGTGGGATCAGTGGGTGCAATAATAACTGTACCTACGGGGCAGGACTCTTGTTTTAAGAGCGTTCCGTTCTCATCGAGAAAGGTATAAGTTCTCATATAAACGATTTCTGCATCACGGGGAACAGAAGCGTTCGTACTCAGCATCGCCCACTGCTCTTCTGTGCCATAGTAATATACAGTATCGAGGCGAACACATTGCCAGAAAGCATCCTGGCCCATGTGCGAAACACCGTCGGGGATCGTGACAGACGTGAGTTTCCAACAATAGGAGAAGGCATAATTGCCGATGCTCGTCACGCTATCGGGAATGACGAGATCAGTCATAAGAGTTCCGTTCAAATAGAGATTTTTCGCATAATACAACGGATTTTCCCGTTCACTTTCGAATGTTATCGCACACCAAGCCGCAAGGTCAGAAATATGAACCGCGTTGAGTGCATTGCAAGACATGAATGCGCCATTGCCAATGCGGGTGACACCCTTTCCAATGGTAACGGATGTCAGCTGCGTACAGTCACGGAAGGCATAATTAGCAATCCACTCAACGCTATCAGGAATGGTAACGGAAGTAATGCTCGTGCAACCATAGAAGAGGCGCGATCCGATGCACGTCACGCCATCGGGAATAACAAGGTCGGTCACAAGAGTTCCATTCAGATAGAGATTTTTCGCGTATTTAAGCAGTGCGTCAGAATCACTGTAAAACGATAACGCGCACCACGCCGCAAGGTCATTGATATATACGGCGTTGAGGCTCGTACAGTCCCTAAAAGCGCCGTCGCCAATGCTTTTGACGCTGCCGGAAATCGTTACGGAGACGATGCCGGAACCGGTAAAAGCATTATCCCCGATGTATGTAACGCCTTCCTTCATGACAACAGACGCAAGCTCTGTGCACCTCCAGAAGGTCTCATCTTTGATGATTTTGACGCTACCGGGAATGGTGACGGAGGTGATTCCCGAGCGATAGAAGGCGCGATAACCAATGCTTGTGACACCGGCTCCAATAGCAACAGACGAGAGATCTCCACAACTAAGGAAGGCTTCGTTGCCGATACTTATCACGCTGTCGGGAATTTCAACAGACGTGAGGTGTAAAAAATCGAAGGCGTTATCCGCAATGCAACGGGTGCCGTTTTTAATTGTATATGCTTCGGAAATCGTTGTCTTTGCTTCAATCAAATATTTACCGATGTAAAGCACGCTATTTTCCCAATTGGAAGAATCGTTATAGTACGCTGTTTTAAAAAAGGCGGAGCGTCCAATCCCTGTTACGCAATCGGGAATAAAGATCTCTGTAAGTCCCGTACAATAGGCGAATGCTTCATCCGCGATAATACGCGTACCGTCTTTGATCGTGTAAGCTCCTGCAAGCGAATCCTTTGCTTCGAGCAAATACTCATCCAAATAAAGCACACCGTTTTCCCAATTGGAAGTAGCGTTATAATATCCCGTGGAAGAAAAGGCGTAATAACCAATACTCGTCACACTGTTGGGAATGGTAATTTCGTTGAAATTCTGACAATCATAGAAGGCGTAGTTACCGATGCGCATAATGCTAGAGGGAATAGAGAAAGAGGTGAGCCCATGGTGACCGGCAAAAGCATAGTCGCCGATTATTGTTACGCTACCGTCTGTGGGGATCGTGCTGTCTTTACAGCCTACGATCAAGGTCTTGCTCGCTGTTTCAATCAAGCAATTTCCTGCGCTATGATAAAGGGGATTGCCTTCTTCAACAATAATTGTCGAAAGGCTGTTGCATTCGACAAAGGCATCGCAGGCCAAACCACGGACATTCTTCGGAATTGTAATTGATATCAGTCCCGTAGCTTTAAAAGCAGCCCACTCAATATATTCAACACCGTTTCCAATGGTGGCAGAAGTAAGGTCATAGCACCACGCGAAAGCGCTAGGGTCTATTTGCGTCACATTATCCGAAATCGTAACGGACGTGATAGAGGACCAAACAAAGGAATATGCACCGATGCTCGTCACGGCGTCGGGAATTAAAAGATCTGTTACAAGTGTGCCGTCTAAATAAAGATCTCTTGCCATGAAGAGAGGATTGGAATACATATCTTCGAATGCAATTTCGCACCATGCCGCAAGATCGGTGATATACACAGCAGTGAGCTCTGTGCAACCATAGAAGGCAGAAGTGCCGATACTCGTTACACTGTCTGGAATGGTGATCGACGTGAGGCTCGTGCAACTTTCAAAGACATTATTGTCGAGGCGCGTCACGGGATAGCCGCCGAGGGTGGATGGAATGGTGACGTCGCCCGAAATGGAGGTATCAACACCCGTAATGGTAGCCTCACCGTTTGAGATCGTGTAGGTGTAGTCCCCTTCGGTTTCCGCCGAGGATGAGACGGTTAAGAGCCCTACAAGGGCGATACACGCCGCAAGCAAGGCAAACACGAGTAAAAGCTTCTTTTTCATATGGTTTCCTTTCTGCTTTTAACGATAGGTTCAATTAGGCGAAACTAAATTTCAAAATAATTATTCATGCGTATCGTGGAGGAGAAAAGCATTTTTCAAACAACGCAGACTCCTTCCACCGCCGCGCGGTCCCCCTTCCTCTCGGAGGAAGGCAAACAAAAAGTGCGACAGCCGAAGCTGCCGCACAAAAAACGCAAGCTCCGATTGTCGCCAAACAAATACCGTATAGAATATGTAGTGCTACATAAATCCAAAACGTGGAATTTGCGTTTTTATCAAATTCATGGTTTTGAATTTACGAAAAAAGCACAAGACGCCCTTTCCCAAGAGAAAGCGCGAAAAACGGAATATACGGTTTTTGTTTGGCAAAATCATGATAACATAATTTGGTTGAAATTGCAATATTTTCTGTTCAAAATTTACAATTGAATTTTTAAAAAAAGACGGCGCATACCTCGGATATCGATGGTATGCGCCGTTTTGCATGAAGTGCGCCGACAGTATTATTAGGGCTATGCCCGAAAATGAAATCCCCCCGTATAACGGGGGGATTGTTATTTAACGACGACCGCGCAGCATTTCCTGCTTTAAGGTCCAAAGGTTGTCGGAGAGGTCGACGTAGTAGCGGTGGGGGTTATCGAAGCGCTTGACCTCGTCCCAAAGGAGCGAGAGCTGCTCGCGGCAATAGTCGCGGATCTCGTGGACGTTCGGGCTTTCATAGACGCATTCACCGCCGAGGAAGACGGGAATGTGCAAGCACTCGAGGCGGTAGTTCTCTACCGTTTTGTGCTTCCAGGTGTTGACGGGGTCGAAGAGGAGCAAGGGCTCATTTTCGTCAAGCACCTCGTCTGCCAAAGCGATGTAATCGGCGATCATCATGCCCGTTTCCTTATCGAAGACGCGGTAAGGCTTTTTGTAGCCGGGGTTGGTGATCTTCTCAACGTTCTCGGAGATCTTGATCTTGGGGCGGATGGTTCCGTCCGCATTTTCCACCGCGACGAGCTTGTAAACACCGCCAAAAACGGGGTTTGAAGCCGAGCAGATAAGGCGTTCGCCCACGCCGAAGGCATCGATCTTTGCGCCTTGCGAAAGGAGGGTTTTGATGATGTTCTCGTCAAGAGAGTTGGTGGCGGTGATGCGGCAATCGGGAAGCCCTGCTTCATCGAGCATCTTGCGGATCTTTTTGGTGAGGTAGGCAAGGTCGCCCGAGTCAAGGCGTACGGCGTACTTTTTACAGCCGCGCGGCAAAAGCACCTCTTTGATGGCGCGGATGGCGTTGGGAACGCCGCTGCCGATGGCGTCATAGGTATCGATCAAAAGAGTCACATTATCGGGATACAGCTCACAATAGGTGCGGAACGCCGTATACTCATCGTCAAACATTTGCACCCAAGAGTGCGCCATCGTGCCTGTGGCGGGGATGCCGTAATCACGCTCGGCGAGGGTGCAGGCGGTGCCCGCACAGCCACCGATGTAGGAGGCTCTTGCACCGAGGATCGCCCCTGCAGTCCCCTGCGCGCGGCGAGAGCCAAACTCCGCTACCGCTCTTCCGTCTGCGGCGCGGACGATGCGGCTTGCCTTGGTGGCAATGAGGGATTGGTGATTGAGAGTGAGGAGCGCGAAGGTTTCGATCAGCTGTGCTTCGATCGCGGGGGCGCGCACCGTGACGATGGGCTCACCCGGGAAGATGGGAGTCCCTTCCTTCATGGCGTAGATGTCGCCCGTAAAGCGGAAGGTTCTTAAAAATTCGAGGAACTCCTCATCAAACTGCCCCTTGGCACGGAGCATCGCAATATCCTCTTCGGTAAAATGAAGATTTTTGATGTAATCGATAAACTGCTCAAGCCCTGCAAAGATGGCATAGCCAGCTCCGTCGGGAACGGTGCGGAAAAACACATCGAAATAGGTAATCTCCTTACCTCTGCCAAGCTTGAAATAGCCGTTGCTCATTGTAAGCTCGTAAAAGTCACACAGCAAGGTATAATTTTCGTTTTGCAGCATCTTGGATTCTCCTTTTTAATGAATGAGATAGTAGATGCCGGAATATGCAACACCGAACACCATCAAAGCGGCGAGAACAAGGCACACGATACGCAAGGCAAGCTTGCTCTTTTCTGTTTTCTTCATGATATATCCTCTCTTAGTATAAGTAAGAATTGGTTTTGCAGGCGATGGCTGACACGTTCGGGACGGGAATTTTTGCGGGGAGCGTCGGGAGTATCATAGAAAGTCCCTTGGCAACGGCATCCTCGGGCGTGTCGACAAGTGCCGTTTTAAAGCCTGTAATACCCGAGATCATCTCAGGCAAGCCACGCAGCTTTGCGCCACCGCCAAAGAGCAAGATCCCTGTTTTCATAAGGCCCCCGACCGCTTCCACGGGCACGCGCATGGCGGCAGTATGTATGGCGTCTAAAAGCTCCGCACAGGGGTCTTCCAAAGCCGTGAACATTTCCTCCGAGGAGAGCAACACGCGATGCGCGCCGCCTCTTGCATCGAAGCCGACCATCTCGAAGGTGCGCTGATCCTCGTCCGACCAGACAGTACCGATGGCATGCTTGATCTTTTCCGCCTCGCTGAACCTTAAATTCAAGCGGTATTTGCTCTGCACGTAGGCGGCGATCGCTTCATTGAAGGAATCCCCGGATACGGCATGCGATGCGCGATAGAGGACGTTGCCGTCCGAAACGAGCGCGATATCGGTAAAGCCCGCCCCAACGTTGACGGCGAGATAGGTATGCTCTAAGGAGCATCCGCAGCCGACGAGGGCGGCAACGGGGGAGTATACAAGATAGGCTTCGCCAAAGCCCGCACGGTGGCCAAGCTCGGCAACCGCATATTCCTCTTCATCCGAAAGGCCGCAGGGGATCGAAAAGAGAAGACGCACGTCCGAAGCATCGTAATAGGCTTGTCCGCGCGCACGCGCCATAAAGTCGCTGGCGATGGGCGCGACTCCTTCCCCGATGATCCAGGTAGAGCGGAAGGGATGCCGTAAGCGATAAGCGTCGGGATTGGTATTCGATTTCAAGCGTGCTTCATTGCCGAAATACAGAACGCGACCTGATGCGGGATCTGTGACGACGCAGGAGGGTTGTCGAATCACAATGCCCTGCCCCGGAATGGCTGCGCGAAATTCGGACGTACCGAAATCTATGGCAAGCTCATGCTCCATGGCTCTCTCCTTTCCAAGCGATTTTTCTTAAGACATTTTTAGGGTATTATATATATTATACATAACTGAAATCAAAATTTCAATATCTTTTTTATGGGATTTCGGTTTTTTAGTGATTTTTCTCCTCCCGCAAGGCGGCAAGCATGAGGGGGAGAAACGTGTAGCGCAGGGTGTGACGGTCGTTTTCCACCATGCGAAGCACGACATCGCGGCGTCCCACGAGGATCACGCGGCGGCAGGCACGCGTGACGGCGGTATACAGCAAATTGCGCGTGGCAAGCATGGGCGGACAGTCGTAAAGAGGGATGATGACGGTGGGATACTCGCTTCCCTGGCTCTTGTGGATGGTAATGGCGTAGGAATGGTCGAGCTCCTCAAGATCCTCCTTGCTATAGGTAGCAACACGGTCGTCAAAGAGCACCTCTGCCCCCTCCTCGGTGAAGGAGGTCAAAACGCCGATCTCGCCGTTAAAGATGCCGTTTCCGTCATAATTTCCTTTTTTCCAAGCAATATCGTAGTTGTTGCGCACCTGCATAACGCGATCGCCTTCACGGAACAAGACACCGTGAATTTTTCGTTCTGCCGCGTTTTTTCGTGCAGGATTACAGGCTTCACGAAGCAAAAGATTTAACTGCTCCGTACCCGCACGACCACGGCGCGAGGGCGTGATGACCTGGATACCCTTCGCTTCCCTCTCACCGTATGCCTTAGGAAGGCGACGGGAAACAAGGTCGGAGATGACCGCGGGGATCTTTTCCTCGGGGGTGGGTAAAAAGAAGAAGTCCTTATCCTTTACGTCAAGCGTGGGAGCTTCTCCCCCGTTGATCTTGTGCGCATTGGTGACGATAAGGCTTTCCGCAGATTGGCGGAAGATCTCCTTAAGTCGAACGGTGCAAAACACCTCGGAATCGATCAGATCGCAAAGCACCCGCCCTGCTCCAACCGAGGGAAGCTGATCGCTGTCGCCGATCAAAATGAGGCGAGTACCACGGGGTACAGCGCGAAGAAGCGCCGCCATCAGGAGCGAATCGATCATAGAGCACTCGTCCACGATGATCACATCGGCTTCTAACGGACAGGAGGCGTCACGGCGAAAGATGGGATAGACCTCTTCTGTTCGCTCCATTTCCAGCGCACGGTGAATGGTCTTGGCTTCACAAACTGCCGCCTCGGAGATGCGGTTTGCCGCACGGCCTGTAGGCGCGAGCACCAAGACCTCCTGCTCGACCTCGCTGAAGATGCGTAGCAGAGCGCGCACGATGGTGGTTTTACCCGTGCCGGGACCACCCGTTAAGATCATCACGCCGCCGCTGAGTGCCGCGTGAATTGCCTCTCTTTGCTCCTTGGCATACACGATGCCTGCGTCGTGCTCCATACGGGAGATAAAGCCGTCGACGTCGCGCTGTGAGAAGAGCGGACAGCTACGGTCAAGAAAGGCGAGGCGCTTGGCAATGGTTCGCTCAGCATCGGCGTAGCTCGAAGCAGCTACCATGGTAGCCCCCTCATGCGCATAGCATAGGAGCTTCCCTTCCGTTTCCATACAGGCGATCGCCGACAGAACGCTCTCTTCCTCTACCGCAAGGAAGGTCACAGCGGCGGCGACCAGCTTTTCCCTCGGCAGGCAGGTGTGACCGTTTGACTGCGCGTTATATTCAAGAATATGCAAAATGCCGCCCCGGATGCGGTCGGGGTTGTCCTTCGCAAAGGCGAGTGCTTCGGCAAGCCTGTCCGCCGCCTCAAAGGACACACCGTAGATCTCACCGCATAGGATGAAGGGATTTTCCTTCAAAAGGTCGACCGCGGCACTTCCCCATCTTTTATAGATGCGGCTGATAACGGCTGTGGTGAAAAAATCACGGCAGAACATCATGAGGGCACGAATGCCCGTCTGCTCGATAAAGGAATCGTGGATCTCTGCCGCCTTGCGTGCAGAAATGCCCGGGATCTCAGAAAGCCACTCGGGATGATGCTCAATGACGTCAAAGGTTTCTTCCCCGTACTTGTCGACCAAGCGTGCCGCCGTTACGGGACCGACGCCCTTGACCACGCGTGAGGAAAGATAGCGCAAAATAGCGCGCTTGCCTGTCGGAAGCTCGCGCTCATAGCTTTCAAAGGAGAACTGCTCCCCGTACTCGGCGTGCTTGACCCACGTACCGTAAAGAGTGACATCCTCGCCCGCCGCCGCATAGGCGATCTTACCGACGGCGGTGACAAGGTGACCGTCCTTGCCGATCAGAGAAAGTACGGTGTAATCGTTTTCATCGTTGTGGTACACGACCTCATCGATCGAGCCCCAAAGCGTTTCGGTGCTTTTCTCGTTCGGCATACTCTCTCCTTCCTTAAGTTTTTACGTTATAGACAAGGATGCCCTCCTTGCGGAGGGTCATCGCTTTTTCCTGTTCATTTTCATCAAGAAGAACGGACACACGGGGAGATACGCCCCGTTCGCGTTCTGTGAGAAGCCTTGCATGCTCGACAAGGAGAAGGATCTCCTCTTTTGTGCGTTCCCTTCCGTCTACGGAAAGGAGAAGCACGCCGCGCGGAAGCAGCAAGACCGCAATGCGGGAAAAGAGAGCGTAAAGCCCCAAAACCGCAAGCATGCATATCAGTATGGCAAGAGCCTCATGCATTTTCATCACCCCCATACCTATGGTATGAAGGAGAAAAGGGGTTGGTTACCGAAGTGCCTCCGCGAGTGCCGACTTAAGATCGGTCTTTTCCCAGGGGGCGTTCAGGTCTTCTCTGCCCATATGACCGTATGCGGCAAGATCGCAATAGATCGGACGGCGAAGATCAAAATGCTTGATGATGGCGGCAGGACGGAAATCGATCAGCTTATTTAAGAGCGCACCGATCTCTTCATCCGAGAGCTTACCTGTACCGAAGGTATCGACCATGATCGATACGGGCTTTGCAACGCCGATGGCGTATGCCAGCTGCACTTCGCACTTATCGGCAAGGCCTGCGGCAACGACGTTCTTCGCGGCATAGCGTGCGGCGTAGCAGGCGGAGCGGTCCACCTTGGTGGGGTCCTTGCCCGAGAACGCGCCGCCGCCGTGGCGAGCGTAGCCGCCGTAGGTATCTACGATGATCTTTCTGCCCGTAAGACCCGTATCACCCTGAGGACCGCCGACAACGAAGCGACCCGTGGGGTTGACGTAGATCTTGGTTTCACCGTCGAGAAGCTCCTCGGGAACGGTGGTATTGATGACCTCGCGGATGATGTCCGCGCGGATGGTTTCGTTTTGCACGTCCTCAGCGTGCTGAGAGGAAACGACAACGGTATCAACACGCGCGGGCTTGCCGTCCACATACTCTACCGTGACCTGCGTTTTTCCGTCGGGACGCAGATAGGGGAGAATGCCGCTCTTGCGCACCTCGGTCAGCTTCTTTGCCATCTTGTGTGCAAGCGAGATGGGCAAGGGCATCAGCTCCTCGGTTTCGTTGCAGGCATAGCCGAACATCATACCCTGGTCACCCGCACCCGTATCAAGCTCGTCGGTCATCTCGCCGCTCTTCGCCTCAGCACAGCGGTCAACGCCGAGCGCAATGTCGGGGGACTGCTCGTGGATCGAGGTGAGGACGGCGCAGGTATGGCAGTCAAAGCCGTATTTTGCGCGGTCATAGCCGATCTCCTCTACCGTCTTTCTGACGATGGTGGGAATATCCACATATGCCTCGGTCGTGATCTCACCCATAACGGTGATGACGCCCGTAGTCGCAAAGGTTTCGCAGGCAACGCGTGCCATGCTGTCCTTTTCAAGAATAGCGTCGAGGATGGCATCGGAGATCTTATCGCAGATCTTATCGGGATGTCCCTCGGTTACGGATTCGGAGGTGAAAAGCATCTTGCTCATAATAAAAAGTCCTTTCGGTCGGTAATTTACGAGAATAAAAAAAGCTCGGGACAGGCTTCCCGAGTCACAGGCGAACTTCGCCCAAACCTCATCTATCGGGAATTAGCACCTTGTCGTAACAGGTTGCCGGGCGTCATAGGGCCTGTCCCTCAGCCACTCTTGATGAGATTGCATGTATATTGTAGCATATGGTGTCATAAAAAGCAAGTCTTTTTTCTCTTTTTTTCGTGTCGGGATTGTTTTTTTTGCCCCTTTGTGGTAGAATAAGGAAAAGGAGTAAAAATATGAAACAAAACTCTTCTAAGCAATTTACGCTTCCCTCCCCCGTCTTGCGCGCCCTTCATCTTCTGACGGGGAGCGGATATGAGGCATATACCGTTGGCGGTGCTGTGCGCGATCTTTTGCGCGGCGAAGAACCCAAGGATTACGATATTGCAACCGACGCCACGCCTGACGAGATGAAGGCCGTATTTGACGGCTTTCGCGTGATAGAAACGGGCATCAAGCACGGAACCTTGACCGTTTTGATCGACGGAGAGCCCATAGAGATCACCACCTACCGCGTCGACGGCGTGTACACCGATGCCCGTCATCCCGACAGCGTATCCTTTACGCGCTCACTAAAGGAGGATGCGGCAAGACGGGATTTCACCGTCAACGCCGTGGCGTATCATCCCGACGTCGGCATCCGCGACTTTTTCGGCGGGCGTGCCGATCTGGAAGCAAAGCTTCTCCGCACGGTGGGGGAAAGCAGAAAGCGCTTCACCGAGGACGCGCTTCGTATTTTGCGTGCGCTTCGCTTTTCGGCAGTCCTCGGCTATGAAATCGAAAAGGACACCTCCGCCGCCATCCACATGCTGAAGGGGCATCTCAAGGAGGTCGCGTCCGAGCGCATTCGAGAGGAATTCTTGAAGCTTTTGCTCTCCGACGGGGCTGAAAGGGTGCTCAGAGAATACGCGGACGTCATTTATATCTTTCTGCCCGAAATTGGGCCACTGATCGGCTTTGAGCAAAAAAATCCGCACCATGACTATGACGTGTGGGAGCATACTCTGCACGCCGTTTCCGCCGCCCCCAAGACCCCTGTGCTCCGTCTTGCCGCTCTCTTCCACGATTTTGGCAAGCCGTCCTGCTTCTTTACCGATAAGGAGGGGATCGGACATTTTTACGGACACGCGGAAAGGAGTGCCGAGATCGCGGACAAGATCATGCGCAGGCTTCGCTTTGACAACGAAACGCGCGAGCGCGTCGTATTGCTTGTCCGCACGCACGACGTTCTTCCCATGCCGAAAACGCGGCAATTTGCACGCATACGCTCGAAGCACGGTGACGCCTTTCTCTTCGAATGGTTGGCGCTGATCAGAGCCGACCGCACGGGACAAAAAAAGCAACTTTCAAATGATGTTGAAGCATCCATATTAGAAGCGGAGAATGCCGCGAGGGCACTCGTTGCAGAGGAGGAGCGCATGTCGCTTGCGTCGCTTGCCATCCGCGGCGACGACTTGACACCGCTCGGCTTTCGCGGTAAGGAGATCGGCGACGCCCTCACGCTCGCCTTGAACGCCGTGCTTGAGGGGAAAGAAAAAAACGAAAAGAGCAGCCTTTTGCGTTTTCTTGCCGACAGGAAAAGCGCGCCCATTGAGTGCGAAAGAAAGCTGCTCATCCGCTATCCCGACACAGAAAAGCTGCTCTCGCTCGGTGCGTCCAAAAGCGAAATTATCCAGACTTACCTCATGGCAGATCTGGGAACGACGGCGCGCGTTCGAAAAAGAACGACGGACGGCAACACGAAATACTACCACACGGTGAAGCGACGCATCTCCCCCCTTTCCGCGATTGAAGAGGAAAGAGAGATCGAGCGCGGGGAATATGAGGCACTTTTGAAAACGGCAGACGCCACGCGAAATGTCATCCAAAAAACGCGCTATGCGCTTCCCTTTGAAGGGCATTTGCTTGAAATTGACGTTTATCCCTTTTGGAAGGCGCAAGCCGTTTTGGAATGTGAGCTTTCCCGCGAGGACGAGGAGTTCACACTTCCCTCCTTTATCTCGGTTTTGCGCGACGTTACAGAGGATGTTTCCTACAAGAACGTTTCTCTCGCAAAGCAGATCCCATGTGAAGATAAAATCCCATAAAAGCCTTGACTTATTCATATTTATTTGGTAAAATAGGAATGTTAATGAAAACAAAGGAGAACTGTTATGCAATTTTTTCTTGAAGCCGCTGCTACAGGCGGTGGAAACGGCATTTGGACGATCGTCATGCTCGTGCTTGTTGTCGTATTTTTCTACTTTTTCCTGATTCGTCCCCAGAAGAAGCAGGAGAAGGAAGCCGCAAATATGCGCAACTCTCTTGAGATCGGCGATGAAGTCATCACCATCGGCGGTATCATCGGTCAGATCGTAAAGATCAAGGGTGAAACTGTGACCATTGCGACCGGCAAGGACAGAACCACGCTGCGCTTCCTGCGCACCGCGATCCGCGAGGTTACCGTAAAAATCAACGCTCCCGTAGCGGAAGCAGAGCAGCCCGTGGAAGCCGCTCCTTTAAAGGACGAGGGCGATAAGGCTCCCGCAGAAGCAACGGCTGAGGAAACGACCGAAGAAAAAACGGAAGAATAAGCCTAAAAAAAAGAACGCGCAGGGCGCGTTCTTTTTTTGCTTTTTTTCGCATAGAATAGGAAAAAACGGGAGTGAAGACAGATGACAAATCAAAAGAAAGAAGAAAGACGCGCCGTGCTTGGAAGCAAGGTCGGCGGAAGCCTGTTTGGAAGCGCACTTATATCCCTGCTGCTTACGCTGTTCGTCAGCGCATTTACCCTTTTCGCAGCCGCCATTGTGTTTTCGTTCAAGCCCGAGGGCACAAGCCATATCGATACCGTCGGGTGCATCCTCGGCGCTCTCATGGCGCTCCTTGGCGGTTTGCTTGCAGGGAAACGGCAAAAGCACACGGGGGCACTCTCCGGGGTGATTTTCGGCCTTATGTTTGTCGCCGTGCTTCTCTTGGTCGGACACATGTGCGGCGGCGGTACGCCCCTTTGGAAACGAACGGTGGCGTACGGTATTTTTCTCCTTCTCTCGGCACTCGGTGGTGCACTCGGTACTGTGGAGGTCGCCAAAAGACATCACAAAAGAAAGCGCCGTTAAGCCTCTGTGCGAATATCTGCGCCAAGCGAAAAAAGCTTGACGGGGAGCATTTCGTATCCGCGCAAAATGATCTCTTCCTCTAAAATTTTGCTTTCTCCCTCGCAGGCAAGTGCCGCTGTGATGAGTGCCGCGCCGCCGCGCAGGTCGGTGGAGGTCACGACGGCAGGGTGTAGTTTGCTCTCAAAGACCCGCACGCCATGCGGAAACCGATTGACCCTTAACCCCATTTTTTCGAGCTCCCCGAGGTAGGAAAAGCGTTCATCCCAAACGAGATCGGATATTTTTCCGCCGCCCTCGGCACGTGACAAAAGAACGGTCATTTGGGGGTGCAGATCGGTCGGAAATCCGGGGTAAGGCGCGGCGGTCACCGCGGTCGTGCGAATGTGCGAGGCAGGGGTAACGGTAAGCGCATCCCCCGAAAAGCGGAAGGGGATATTCATTCTTCCAAACGCAAGCAAAAGCGGGGAAAGTTCTCCGTAACGCACCCCTTCTACCGTCACTTCCCCGCCCGTTGCCGCCGCCGCGATCAGATAGGTACCCGCTTCGATGGCATCGGGAGTTACGGTGTAGCTGCCGCCCGTGAGGCGTTCACCGCCCTTGATATGTAAAGCATCTCCCTCCAAGCAGATCTTTGCCCCCACGGTGCGCAAAAAGGCAATAAAATCAAGAACGTGATGCTCGTGGGCATACCCAAACAGCGTGCTTTCTCCCTTAACACCCAATGCACCTAGGACAAAGTTTACGGTCGCGCCGACCGAAGGGTACGGAAGGTGATACACCGCCCCCTTCTCTTTCCGCTTTTCGACGCGGATACCGCGCGCGTCCTCTTCCCACAAAACGCCCAAGGCTTCAAGCCCCGCGCGGTGGTAATCTAACGGACGCACACCGAAGGAGCAGCCGCCGGGATAAGGAATGCTTCCCTCCCCAAAGCGCGCCACGGTGGCACCTAAAAGATAGGAGGAGGCGCGGATCTTTTCCGCCTCTAAAAGAGAAAAGGTGGGCGGCTCTGCCGCGGTGGCATCCACTGTAAGCGTGCCGCTCCCATCGTACTCGATCTTCACGCCGAGAGAGGAAAGCAAGGAAAGCGCAACGCGCACATCCCCGATATCGGGAACACCGTATAGAGTGACAGGCTCCGTACAGAGCAGCGTTGCAAACAGCATGGGAAGCGCCGCATTTTTCGCCCCCTGTGCCCGTATACAGCCATAAAGCGGTTTTCCGCCCGAAATTAAAAAAGCCATTCCTTTATCCCCCATTTCGTTTCCATACCATGATATGAAACGGCTGTAAATGGGGTGAAGGAATGGCTTTTTTCAGTTCAAATAGCGCACGGCGAGATGCACAACGAGGTCATAGCTGACGCTTCCCTCTGTGCCCATGCCCTCAAGATACGCGTTATTGATACTCCCTGCGATGTCGGATGCGAAGGAGCCCGAATATTGCTTAAAGGCGGCATTGTAGGCGCGTAGCTCTGAAACGACGGTGTCGGAATAGGTTTGCCACACCGCGCGGTAGGCTTGGGGATCGGTTTCATAAAGAGCATTTGAAACATATTGCAACAGATTCATATAGCCGGCGTAACGCAAATAGGGATCGTCCGACAGTTCAAGCGCAAGGAAGGCAACGAAGTTGGCTTCATCCTCTCTTGCGATGCCACGGGCGTGTGCCATTTCGTGGGCGGCGGTAAAGACGGTGGAAAAATCGGGGAAAGCGGTGCAGACATTCATCTCGCCCGTCATGAAGGTATATACCCCCGTGATATGGGTATACGCCATCGGGTGACTGAGGGCAACAGGCTTCGTGCCGACCGAAAAGTTCTTTAAGATCCCGTGCTTTTCTTCAACGGCATCATACGCTTGAATGAGCCTTGTATTCATCTCCGCGTAGGAAAAGGGCATATGACTGCCCGAAGGACCGACGGAGATCTCGGCTTCCTCGGCACAAGCCTCGGCGCGTGCGGCAAGAAGAGCTGTCAAGGCGGTCAGATTTTCCGCGTTCGGCGCTTTTTCCTCCAGAGCGAGGCGGTCGGCAAGGGGTGTCGTGTAATACCCTGCACCGAAGGAAAAAACAAAAAGGCTGTAAAGCAGAAGAGGAACGGAAAGGAGAGCGGAAAGCATGCGCGCCGTTTTTTTCGTATCCCTTGCGGCGCGGCGTGCCAAAAACACCAGAAGCGCGATTACGGCGGGAGATGTGATGATCAATCCTTCGACGATCGAAAAGGGAAAAAGCGCCGAAGCAAACCCGAGCGAAACGCGAAAGACGGGAGAAAGGTTTGCCGTGATAAAATCGGCAAGCGCGGGAAGCTTTGCACACAAAATATGCATCAAAAGTGCGAGCGCGGCGAGAGAAAGCGAAAGGAAAAAGAAGGGGGATAGACGGATGCCGTCCTTTTTAGTTTTAAGCATGCGTTTTTCCCTTTCGTATTTTTGAAAAAATCAAAAAAGCCAAAAAGACGAGCAAGACCGCCGAAAGATATCCGACATAGTCGATCAGGGCATCGGAAAGAGATGCGCCTCTGCCCGGAATAAAATACTGGATCCCTTCATCGAGAAGAGCAACAACGCCGCCGAACAGAAAAGCGATCGGGTAAGACACGCGGGAAGATGTCGGCAAAAGCATGGGGCTGAGGGCGAGATGCGCACCGAGCAGGGCATATTCGACAAGATGGGCGAGCTTGCGGACGATGCGATGGGTAATCGCCGGGAAAAAGGAAAGAAGAAGGTCGAGAACGGAGCGACTTTCCTCTGAGGACGCGGCGGCGGGTGTAAGAGAATTGGCAAAGATAAAGCAAAGCACGCCGAAGGTAGACGCGCACCAAAGAACCAAGCGATAGAGATGCTTCCCTTCCATTCCTTTGCTCCTTTCTAAAAAATTGGGGGGCAAAAAGCCCCCCAAAGCTCATGAATTGCGTTTATCAATGGTGTAGGTTGGTACAAGCTCGTGTACAAGGTTTTTCATATCGGGGCTTTCGGCATAAGCGGCTTCATAAAGTGCATCCAGCTTATGGAAGAAGGCGTCCTCGTCAAGCTCGATGGGCTTTCCGATGCTGATGGATGCATTCGCCGTCTTCTGCATGCCCTCCTCATCCATGAGGCGCTCCTCATACAGCTTTTCACCCGGACGAAGACCCGTGCAAACGATATCGATATCAACACCCGGCTCAAAGCCCGAGAGACGGATAAGATTTTCCGCAAGGTCGTAGATGCGCACCTGCTCACCCATATCAAGGACGTAGATCTCACCGCCCGTAGCATACGCACCTGCCTGCAATACAAGGCTGACGGCTTCGGGAATGGTCATAAAATAGCGGATGATATCGGGGTGGGTGACGGTCACGGGGCCGCCTTCGGCAATCTGCTTTTTAAAGAGAGGAATGACACTGCCGTTGGAGCCGAGAACGTTACCGAAGCGCACCGCTACGAAATCGGTTTCGGAATGCTTACCGACCGTTTGAATGATCATTTCACAAATACGCTTGGTCGCGCCCATAATGTTGGTGGGGTTGACCGCTTTGTCGGTGGAGATCTGCACAAAGCGCTTGGCGCCGTATTTATCTGCCGCGCGCGCAACGTTCAGAGTACCGAACACGTTGTTTTTGACCGCCTCGCAGGGGCTGGTTTCCATCAAAGGCACGTGCTTGTGTGCCGCCGCATTAAAGACGACGGTAGGATGATATTTTTCAAACACATCCTCAAGCTTGCCTTTATCACGGATGCTTCCGATCAAGACGAGCAAATTGAGAGAGGCGTGCTTTGTACGGAGCTCCTGCTCTATGTCGTAGGCGTTGTTTTCGTAAACGTCAAAGATGATCAGCTGACGGGGACGCCCCTCGGCGATCTGACGGCAAAGCTCGCTTCCGATCGAACCGCCGCCGCCCGTAACTAAAACGACCTCATCGGATATGTAATCCTTAATTTCGTTGAGATCCACCTTGATCTGCTCACGGCCGAGAAGGTCCCCGACCTCTACATCGCGCATCTTGGTAAGAGAAACCTCTCCCGTGACCAGCTGATAAAGACCGGGGACGGTACGAAGGCGGATGCCGGGGATCTGGCAACGGCTGAGGATTTCTTTCTTTTGCTTGGCAGTTGCCGAAGGAATGGCAAAGAGAATACCGGTTGCACGGTATTTCTCCACGACCGCCTTGATCTCGTACGTGGTGCCCACCACGAGAACACCGCCGACCGTCATTCCCTGCTTTGCTAAGTCATCGTCCACAATGGCGACGGGACGGTATTTCATCTTATCGGTTCCCTGCAGTTCACGGATCACCGTGTTGCCTGCCACACCTGCACCGACGACAACAATACGCTCGGAATCGTCCTTGTGCGTGTATCGCATCAAAAGCTCCTGGCGCAAGCGGAAGGCGAGGCGCACAGCGGTAGCGGCGGCAAAAAACAGCACGAGATAAAGCACGGCATGCAAAAGTCGCACGGGAGTCAAAAAGGCATAAAGAATTTCTACCGCGGCAATCAAAAAGAATGCAAAAAACAGCATTAAGGTATCGATAAGAGCAAAGGAGCGATAAGAAACAAGATACGTCCGAGAAAGGGAAAACGCCAAAGCGGCGCACGCGATGTGCATCAGCGTCCACCAAAGCATATCAAGGCTTTCAAGCTTAAGCGTATCTGCAACCAAAAGCACAGAAAGCACGGAAGCAATCAGTATGAATAAAAGGTCAACCGACGCTTTTTTTACAATGCTTCGGATACGCGGCTTGTTCTGCCAGACTTTTTTTGTCTTTACAGCCATAATTCTTCTCACTTTCCGTTATTTATACACTTCGTTTTCAGTTATCCACCTTTTATTATAATATATTCGTAACAAAAAATCAAGGATTTTTTTAAAATAGCGTTCAACAAAAATTGACAAAAAACGGGCGTGATGCTCTGTTAAGAGTATCACGCCCAGATCAGCTTTTTTAAAAATCAATATCTGTCTACAGGGAAAAGGATGCTCAGCTGATTGACACGGCTACGGTAGGCAGCCTGCTGCTTTTCCATCGTCAGACGATGACGGATCTCCTCCTTGACTGCGTCAAAGGGAATGGGCTCCGCCGCGTTTTTGCCGTCAAGACGGATGAGGTGATAGCCGAACTGCGTTTTGACGGGACCGCGCAGCTCTCCTACCGCCATCTCAAAGCAAGCGGTATCAAACTCGGGCACCATCTGACCTCTACCAAAGGTGCCAAGCGATCCGCCGTTCTCCTTGGAGGGGCAGGTGCTGTGCTCCCTTGCGGCATCCTCAAAGCTTACTTCTCCTGCACGGATCTTCGCAAGCAGGTCATTTGCGGTTTGCTCATCTTCCACGAGAATGTGGGATGCCGTGACGGTATCGCCGCTTGTGATCTCACTTTGGTGCTCGTCGTAATACTTCTTTACATCGGCATCGCTTGCCGTGATCTTGCCAAGCAGCTTTTCCATTGCATAATCGACGAGAAGGCGGTCCTTGATGTCGGCAAGTCTTTTCTTGAAGCCGTCCTCATATTCGAGCAGGCTCTTCTTTGCATCTGCCAAAAAGAGCTTACTTGCGATCAGCTCCTCGAGCACCATCTTATGCCCTTCAGGGGTGTTGTAAGCGGCGCCGCGCTCGCCCATAGCGGCGATAAAGCGTGCAACGTCCTCCTCGGTGATGGGGTTGCCTGCGACGGACGCTAAAATTTTTCCGTTTGCCATTTTATTTTCTCCTGTTTTTCCGTGCTGTGCGCACATTTTTCTACAAGTATTCTACCATATATGTGCCAAGAATGCAAGGGCTTTCGGCTTTTTTGAGAAAGAAAAAGAAAACTGCTCCGAGGAGCAGTTTTCTTTTGGGGAAATATTATTCCTCAACCTCAAGAGGACGGTTGTACTCTTGACCATCCGTGCCGATCATGATCTGAGCCTTGCGGTCGTCAGGGTTCTTCTGGAACTTTTCGACCTTGTAGCTACCGTTTGCGTCTCCGCCGAGGGAGAACATCAGGTACATGCTCAGGTTATGCTGGGTGGAGCCGGCTGCGGTGAATTTACCGCTCGTCCTTGCGACGATCCACTTGCCCGTGCTCTCGTCCAACTCAAAGAGTGCGATATTGCTCTTTTCGTATTCCTCCTGCGTGAGATCGGTGCCTTCGGGAGTTTCCTTCAGCTCTGTGAGGTCCTTAGGAGAATCGAAATAGTCACCAGAGTTCAGATCGTCCTGAGAGATTTTCAGGTCGTTGATCTGCAGGCAGAAGCGTACATAATCGCCAACCATCAAATCGTCACCGGGGGTGAATGCGTAGTCAGAAATAGCATTGCTTTCCTCGGATCTACCGTCAAGACGGCCGGTTGCTTTGAAGTTCTCAAGGGCAGTGCCCTTCAGCTTTGCGCCGGTTGCATCGACAGCCTTGGTCTCGTCAGCCTTACCCTCGGTCTTTGCGGGGATCTTCAGCTCGATGGTGTAGGAGGGAGCTTCTACACCGGCTGCGTCAAGACCGGTCAGGTCTTTGCCGGCACTCGCATCATAGATGTAGTTACGAACCGCATACTTGATTTCGTCAAAGTGGGTGCTACGGCCGCCGCCGATACCGGTAAGAGCGCCCTTATATACACTGCGAGGCAGAGCATATTTTGCTTCGCCAGCCTTCACGCCTTCGACGTTATCGCCGGCAGCGGCAAGACCGACACGGGTCTTGTTCTCGGTCAGGGTCGCATCCTGCTCAAAGGAATACCAAAGCTCAACTGCATCGTTGAAGTAGGAGTCAATGCCCTTCTTAACGTATGCGTCGTTACGGCAGGTCAGCGAGGTATCGTAAACTTCGATCAAGAGGTAGATGGAAGCGCCGTCCCAAAGCATCCAGGTGTCTGCCTTGACCTCGGAGGGCAATGCATAAGTACCGGTCTTGGTTTCAGCGCCGGAGGTGTAGGTCTCACCAACCGTGTAAGAATCGTTCGAGGTCTTTGCGTTGTTCAGCGCGAGGTATGCAGCGCCGATCTCGCCAGCCTCGGGATTCTTTACGCCGTAAGCGGCATCCTTCTTACCGTCAAGCGTAACGGAGTCCTTGGCTACAAGACCAATGGTACCGTCGGTCGCGCCCATGACAGCCTGGAAGGAGCAAGCGCCGTAGATGCAAGAGGTGGTGGAATCCTGCTTGCCCTCTTCCGAGTTGGCAACGAACTTCCACTGCTTGAAGTACTGACCCGGAACGGTAGGACGGGGAGCTTCCTTACCGAGAGCGGAGCCCTCGTAATAAGGAAGAGTGCCGATGACGGTCGTACCGTCAGGCTTCAGGAAGGTAACCGTCTTAACTTCCTTATCGCGAACAACGCTGTAAAGGACGGTGTCCTTCTTGATGTTCTTTACCGCATTTGCGTCGGCAGTACCAGCCTTAGCGGCTTCCTTGTCGGCGTTCCAACCGGTAATAACATACTTCTCAAAGCTCTTAACGTCGTCCACTCTGTAGGCGCGAGCGTCATCACCGTACTTGATGTTCTTCATCGTGTACGAGGAATAACCGTCTACGTCCTTCAGCTCGTTACCGTTCTTATCAATGTAAGTAAAGGTAATGCTAAGCTTTTTGGTGGTATCACCATCGTCTTCACCAGTGCCGTCGGTGGTACCGTCAGTGCTGCCGTCATCAGGATCTTCATTACAAGCAACCAGCACGCTGAATGCAAGAACGAAAACGAGCACGAGCATCAACACTCTTAAAAAGTTTTTCATGTCTTTCTCTCCTTAAGAAATTTTTGTTTGCAAGATGCGATTACATCAGCACATCTTATCGTATTCATTGTACCAAAAAGAGCGAATTTTGTAAAGGGGGTTCTTTGTTAACAAATTGTAAATCCCTAGTATTTATGGTCGTTTATGCCATATTCACGCGGTGCTTTTTGTGCAGAATGACGACACGCAAAAAAGCACCCCGATTTTACAAAAAATCGGGGTGTAAAAAGCAAGCATCAGCCGTAGATCTTTTCCCGTGCTTCCTTAAAGAAACGGAAGGTTTCTTCAAAAAAGGGCTCGGAGCGCTCGGTTCTTTGAATAGGACACCAAGGAGCGGAAATGTAGCCGAGGGTCTGCTCCTCGATACCGTTATCACGGAAATATTCCATGAGGTCAACGGTGTTATAGTCGCAACGGTTGAAGACGGAGGCGCAGGGGATGTAGCGATAGCCCTTCTTCATGAGGGGCAATGCCTTTGCGCGGAAGTTGACGAGGAAGGGATCCTCCTCCACGAACTTGATGTTCATCTTGGCATAATCGCCCTCGTTGTAATAGGCAACGTACTCGGCGCGGGATTCGATGGGTGTCCAATGCTCAAGGCGGAAGGCATTATAGTACCAAGGAGAAAGAACAAGCTCGTCGGGCTGAAATTCTGCCACGAAGTCCTCAGTCATATCAAAGAGAGGACATGTCCAGATCCAAGGCGTTGCGCCCACGCCCTTGACACACTCGACAAGGTGGCGAAGGTCCTTCATGTACTGCTTGCCTTGACGGAAGGCGATGTAATCTCTTCCCGCTTGATGCTTGTTGTCCTCTTCGTCCATGCCAAGGTGGATGAATGCAGGGTGATTGAACATCTCGTAGGTCTCTTCAATCAAATCCTTTGTCACCTTGTAATAGACAGAGGTAGAAAGCATGCGCGCGTATTCGCCAAGCCACGCGTCGTGAGTCGCGGAGAAATTGAGCTTGGGGATGAGGGCAATTCCCCTCTCGCGGCAGTATGCGACCTGCTCACGCACCCATTCCTTTGAAAAGGCGTCGGGACGGGAAATTTCGGGATGGCTATCGTACTTGACACCGTCGATGGATTCCATGACGATGGTGTTCATACCAACGGCGGCGGCTTTATCCACCACCTCGTGCCACATTTCTTCATCAAAATACTCAGCGAGGGGCTTTGCTAACCATTTCTTGTAAGCCGTGCCCGAAAAGCTACCCGAAAGATGCACCAGCAGCGCCCAAATCTTTTCTTTCATTGCCATATTCCTCTCTTATTCGCCGTAGATCTTTTCCCGTGCTTCCTTAAAGAAACGGAAGGTTTCTTCAAGGTAGGTGAGCGATCGCTCGGTTTTGACCATGGCAACCCAAGGAGCTGTGATGTAGCCGAGGATCTGATCGTCGTTCGCGTACTTCTTGTAATACGCCATAATATCCTCGGTGTTGTAGTCGCAACGGTTGAAGACGGATGCGCAGGGGACGTACTTGTAGCCGTACTCCATCATGGGAAGGGACTTGATACGGTAGTTGACGAGATAAGGATCCTCCTCAACAAACTTGATGCCCATCTCCTTGTACTTATCCTCGTTGTAGTAGGTGATGTACTCGGCACGCGATTCCACGGGGGTGTAGTGTGCGGGATCAAAGGCGTTGTAGTAATAGGGGTTGATGATGATCTCGTCGGGGGAAATATACTTCGTGAAGCGCTCGGGATCGTCGTACATGGGGCTCGACCAGATCCAGGGTTTTGCGCCAAGCGCGTTCACGCAATCGCAAAGATATTTCAAGTCGTGGAACAAGAGCTCCTTCTGACGGTAAGCGACATATTCACGCTTCGCCTGGTACTGGATGCCCTCCTCGTCCATACCGATATGGATATAGGCGGGATGTTCAAACATTTCGTAGGTTTCTTCGATCAGGTCCTTAACGACCTTGTAGTAAACGGTCGTCGAGAGCATACGGGCGTATTCGCCCAGCCAAGCATCGTGCGTTGCCGAGAAGTTGAGCTTGGGGATGAGAGCAATTCCCTTTTCACGGCAAAGTGCCACCTGCTCCCTCACCCATTCCTTGGAATAGGCGTCAGGGTGGGAGATCTCGGGGTGACTGTCGTACTTCACACCGTCGATGGTCTCAAGCACGATGGTGTTCATACCGCTCTTAGCGGCGTTTTCAATGCAATCGCGCCACACTTCCTCGTCAAAATATTCGGAAAGCGGCGTGCTCATCCACTTTCCCCCGTTAGCGCCGGAAAAACTACCCGAAAGATGGACGAGAAGTCCCCAAATTTTTTCTTTCATAGCTAATTGCTCCTTTTATTCACCGTAAACTTGTTCTCTTGCTTCGCGAAAGAGGCGGAAGGTTTCTTCGAAATATACCCTTGTTTTTTCATCGTCAACAGTCATGACCCAGGGTGCTGTGATATAGCCGAGGATCTGATCGTCGTTTGCGTATTTTTTGAAATACTCCATGATCTCTTTCGAGTTGTAAACGCAACGGCAATCCACGGACGCGCAGGGGATATACTTATATCCGTACTCCATCATGGGAAGTGCTTTCAAGCGAAAATTGACGAGGTAGGGATCTTCCTCAACGAACTCGATGTCAAGATCGGGGTAATACTTTGCGTAATGCTCAGCATAGAGCTTTTGGGATGAGATGCGCGTATAATGCTCGGGACGGAATGCATAGTAGTAATAGGGAGAAATGACGACCTCGTCCTTCGATATCTTTTCCTTGAAAAGCTCTGACATATCGTAAAGAGGGCTCGACCAGATCCACGGCTTAGCACCGAGTGCCGAAACGCAGTCGCAAAGATACTTCAGGTCATGGAAATAAAGCTCGCCCTGACGGCACACGGCGTACTCGCTATACTTGATACACTCGGGAGATTCTTCGTCCATACCGAGATGGATGTATTCGGGGTGATCGAAGATCTCATAGACCTCTTCAATGAGGTCCTTCGCAACCTTGTAATAAATCGACGTGGAGATCATACGCGAGTATTCTCCAAGCCAAGCATCATGCTCGGTGGAAAAATTGAGTTTTGGGATAAGAGCAATTCCTTTTTCGCGGCAAAGCTTCACCTGCTTACGCATCCAATCCACGGAGTATGCGCCTTCTTTCGCGATCTCGGGATGCGAATCGTAGCGAATCGCGTTTGCCACATCGACAACGAGAGTGTTCATCCCCGCCTTGGCAGTGCGCTCGACAAGATCCAGCCAAACTGCCTCGTCAAACACCTCGCCCATAGGCTGCGTGTTCCACGCGCCTGTCCATACGTCGGGAGAAAGGTGTAAGAGTATTCCCCAAATTTTTTCTTTCATAGCGTTGTCCTCCCGGATTATTCGCCGTAGATCTCTTTCTTGGCTTCCTTAAAGAAGCGGAAGGATTCCTCGTAGAACATCTTGTTTTTCTCGGTAGGCACCGTGCTGATCCAAGGAGCGGTCACGTAGCCGAGAATCTGACGGTCAATACCGTTGTCACGGAAGTATTCCATGAGGTCGACGGTGTTCCAGTCGCAGCGGTTGTAGAAGGAGGCACAGGGGA
>SVTN01000014.1 GCA_015063765.1 Oscillospiraceae bacterium
ATGCATTTTCCCGGCTTCAAGGAGGAGATCCATCCTGCTTCGTCTGCTTCAGAGGTCTTTTTGATATAAAGCGAGGAGGAGCCGTCGTGAATGCCAACGGTTGCCTGAATACGGGCGCCGTCGTTCTTCTCCTTGGTTTCAACCGAAAACACTTCCCCAAGGAAAACGTGAGTGCCGCGTGCCTCTTCGATCTCGCTCATTATTTTTACACGGTCGAGGGAAAAAGCATCCCCAAGGATGACTTCGCTATCCTTGGCATCAAAGCACATGTTGCCAATGTGAAAGCATCCGTCCTCGTCTGTAGAAACAGCACTCTCAGAAGCACTTAAGCTTGAAACGCGGGTAAAGTCCGCATGCGGATCCTCTTCTTCCCCCTCGGCTTCCAGCCGGGCACGCATTGCGGCGCGCATTTCTTCCAGCGCCTGACGGTCGGCTTCACGCAAGATCTCTGCATTTTTCTCAAGCCTTTGTTTAGTACGTTCCTCAGCATCACGGGAAGCACGCACCTCAACACGGCGTGCAATGGAAAAGCGCAAGCTCAAGATGCGTTCAAGCACCTCACACGTGCCGGAGGAGGACATGAAGGAAATGGCGTTATCCACAAAGGGGAGGGTCACGTGGATCACATCCCCGTCATCGGCATAGACAGCCTCATCAAAATACCCCTTCACGATGACCCCGGAGCGCACCGCCTCCTCCACAACATCCTCCATCAAGGAGATATCAAAAAGGGACGAGGGATAGGTCGGAAAAATGCGCACGGAAGCCGCCTCACAGTAATGGCAAAGCTCCTCCTCTACCGCGTAAAGCACGCGGTTGCGAACCACCATGGGAAACGTGATATATATTTCAAGGCGCAAGGGATCCTTCGAAAGGCGCACACGAACATTTGTGCCGCTTTCTAGCATCTGCCTCGTTTTATCTTCAGTTTTATAGTTTTTAAAGAAGTCAAAAAACCTCTTATCTTTATTTTCAGTCATGCTTTTTTTCTTTCATTTTGCAAATTTCTTTGATGAGCGTCGGTACGATCTCATCCATTTTCACCTTCTCCATCGGCACGCCGTGACGGAAGATCACACCGATACCGTCACCGCCTGCGACGCCGATATCCGCTTCCTTGGCTTCTCCGGGGCCGTTGACGATGCATCCCATAAAGGCAACCTTTACGGGCACAGAGCGCAAGGAAAGTCGGTCAAGCTCCGCTTCAAAAGCATCGAGAAGCGGGATAAGATCGATCTTAGTCCTTCCGCAGGTCGGACAGGATACGATATTCAATTGCTTTTCATTCAGAAGATCCAAGGAAGCGAGAATGGCTCGTCCCTCCTTAACTTCAAGAACGGGGTCTGCCGTCAAAGAAACGCGGATGGTATCTCCGATCCCCTCGGAAAGAAGTGTACCAATCCCAACGGCACTCTTGATGCTTCCCATATGCGCACTTCCCGCCTCGGTAACGCCGAGATGGAGGGGATAATCTGTTTTCTCGGCTAAAATGCGATTGGCTTCAATCATATCGCGTACCGTCGATGCCTTGACCGATATGGCGATATCGCGAAAATCGCATTCTTCTAAGATTGCCGCGTGATACAACGCACTTTCTGCAAGTGCTGCGGGGACGGGCGCCCCGTATTTTTCCAAAATATGCTTTTCAAGAGAACCGCTGTTCACCCCAATGCGAATGGGGACAAAACGCTTTTGCGCGGCGTCTGCTACCGCACGGACACGGGAAATGTCACCGATGTTACCGGGATTGATGCGGATCTTGTCCACCCCCGCTTCCAAAGCGCCGAGTGCCAGCTTATAGTCGAAGTGAATATCGGCAACGAGCGGAATCTCGGGGAGAGACTCTTTGAGCCTTGCAAGCGTACGAACGGCGGCGGCATTCGGAATGGCAAGGCGCACGATATCACACCCCGCCTCGTGCAATGCCAAGATCTGCGCGCGAGTGGCTTCAAAATCAAGCGGATCGGTATTGGTCATCGACTGCACGGAAATAGGCGCACCGCCGCCGATCAAGGTGTTTCCGACCTTTATTTGTCTTGTAATTCTGCGCGCATACGTTGTCATAATTAAACCTCACATTTTTTCGTTCAAAAGAACGACTTAACGTCAAGAACAGCCACAAAAAGGCTAAACAGAAGCAAAAGCATCAAGCCGATACCGTGGATCTTTGCTTCGATAGCACGCGGCACAGGCTTACGGAAGATCATCTCGATCAAAAGGAAGAACATTCTGCCGCCGTCAAGCGCAGGCAGAGGGATCAAATTCAAGACGCCGAGATTGATGCTGATCATGGAGATGAGATAGAGGAAGGGGAAAACGCCGTAGGAAACCGCCTCACCAACACTGCCCGTAATACCGATAGGACCGCTGACAGCCTCGATGCCATAGCGTCCCGTGATAAGATCAAACAGCGACTCCCACACCATGCGAACAAGGCAGGTAGAGCGGTAAAAGGTCTCACGCATCACGCTGCCAAAGGTCTTCTCTCCCGCATACACGCGGAAATCGCGCGTGCCAAGCAGTTGTCCCTCCTGTGTTTCCGTGGGAAAGGTCACGGTGAGAGGAATTTTAGATTCTCTTTTTCCGTCACCGTCGGTATCTCTTAAAATAACGACTTCAAGCGGCTCCGTGCCGCGGCGCATGATCTCGTAATCCATTTCAAGCGCCGTATGCACACGCTTTCCGCCAACAGAAATGATCTCATCCCCGGATTTTAATCCAAAGCTCTCCGTACTCGTTTCGGAGATGGCAAGGGAGGGCGGAAAATCGGCAACGACCGTGGTCGTCATGGTACTGCCAATGACAACGGCAAGCATCAAAACAAATCCAACGATCAGATTGACCGTGCCGCCGGCTACCGTTACGATAAAGCGTTTCCAAGGGCGTTGATTAGAGAAGGCACGGGGATCGTCCGACGGCGCGGACTCATCCTCCCCATCTGCCATGCTCACGTATCCGCCAATCGGGAACATGCAAAGCTTATAACGGATGCCCGATCTTTTCGAGTCATACCACACAAGCTTCGGTCCCATACCAATTGAAAACTCATATACCTTGATCCCTGTGAGTCTTGCGGCAATATAATGCCCAAGCTCATGTACGAAAATCAAAAAACCGAACGCCAAAAGAGCGATCAAAACGGTAAGAAAATTCATGCCTTTACAAAACCAACCTTTAGTTTCTGGGAGACTCGATATAAGAAGCGGCTACATGCCGCGCACGGCGATCCATCAAAAGACGGCTCTCAAGTGTATCACATGCCATCGCCTCGGAAGCAAGAGTCTCGACTGTTTCCGAAACGACCTTTGAAATTCCAAGAAAAGAAAGCTCTTCCCTTAAAAAAGCCTCTACAGCAACCTCGTTTGCCGCATTCAAGACCGCAGGAACGGCACCGCCGTCCTTGATGGCGGAAAAGGCAAGCGCGAGGAGCGGAAAGGTTTGCATATCGGGAGAAAAGAATGTCATTTTTCCAACATCGGTGAGAGAGAGCCGTTTGGTCAAGCCTTCTCTGCGATGGGGATAGGTGAGCGCATACTGCACACACAGACGCATATCCGGTGCGCCCATCTGTGCGATCACGGCAGAATCAATATATTCTACCGCCGAATGAATTATACTTTCACGGTGCACAACCACCTCGATCTGCTCGGGTCGGACACCAAACAGGCGCACAGCCTCAATGACCTCAAAGCCCTTGTTCATCAGCGTTGCGGAATCGACTGTGATCTTTGCCCCCATTTTCCAAGTGGGATGTGCCAAAGCATCCGCCTTCGTCACACAGGACAAGGCTTCCCTCGTATACCCGAAGAAGGGACCGCCCGAGGCGGTTAGAAGAATGGAGCGGATCTCGCTCGGCTCCTTGCCGTCAAGGCATTGGAAAATGGCGCTATGCTCACTGTCCACGGGTATGATCCGAGCACCCGTTTCCTTCGCTCGCTGCATCACAAGATCGCCTGCAATTACCAGCGATTCCTTGTTTGCCAGCCCAATCCGTTTTCCCGCTTCAATGCAAGAAAGAAGGGGGGCAAGTCCAGCTTCTCCCAAAATAGAGTGAATGATCGCGGGGGCAGACGAGGAACGAATAACATCGTCAAGCGCATCGGCGCCGAGCACCTTCGTTTTTGTATCCTTAACCCGAAGTGCAAGATCCTTCGCGCTCGCGTCATCGGTCATAACATATACGTTTGGAGATAGCGCGCGGATTTGGCTCTCCGCCAGAGCAACGTTTCGGTGCGCCGTTAAAAAATCAACGGAAAGTCCGTTTGCTTGGATCACGTCAACCGCCTGCGTTCCTACCGAGCCTGTCGCACCCAAAACGCCGACGGAGGCGGGAAAAGCGCAATCGGCGCAATTCTGTTTCGATTGTTGCATGATACCTCCTATGGTGATGTGAAAAAGCCCCGTCCCGCCTGAAACGAAGAACGTGGGCCTTCACCTGTAATCAATAGAAAAATGCAAAGGCAGGAGCAAAACCGCAAAGAAGCAGAAGGAAGGGCGCAACGGCAAGGATAGAATCAAAGCGATCCATCACACCGCCGTGTCCAGGCATCAGCTTTCCATAGTCCTTAACACCATGCTCACGCTTGATCAGCGAGGCGGCAAGATCTCCGATCTGCGAAGCGACCGAAAGCACGGCGCCGCCGATAAAAAGCATTGGATAATTTGGCGTAACACCCACGATCTTATGCACGATAAAGCCGTAGAGAAGGAAGGAGAGCGCGCAAAAAATCACGCCACCGATGCTTCCTTCTAGCGTTTTTTTAGGACTTATACTCGGGCAGAGCTTGTGTTTGCCCAAAAGGCGACCGGTAAAATACGCCATGGTGTCCGTCATCCATGCCCCGACAAAAACCATACCGAAAAGGTACGCACCGCCTGCAATACGGCGCAAGAGTGCGATGGAGGTAAATCCAACGGTAGCATACACGACACCGATCACGGTCTCTGCTACAAGAGAATACTTTAGCTTGCCTCCCGTGAATACAGCCACGGTCAAGAGAAGGAAAAGATAGGCGAATGCGAGCATGGCAAGAAAAGCAATGTACCCCTTGACGCTAGACGCTACCCATTCGGTCAAAAGCGGACCGAGGGCAGCAAAGGTCATAGAGGGCGCAAGAACGTACCACACCCTAGCGCCAATGCAGGAAACGATTTCGTATGCCGCCATAGCGCCGCACAAGGCAAGCACGATCGGGAACAAGACGGTGTCCGAAAACCACAGCACAGGCAAAAGTATCAAAATTCCGACAATCGCAGAAATAATACGCACCTTCAAAGAAAATCCCTCCCCATCATCATAAACCGCCATAGCGTCTATGGCGACCCAAAAATTCCGCAATAGCGGCATCCACTTCCCCTTCGGTCAGATCCGGCCAAAGGGTCTTGGTGAAATAAAATTCCGCATATGCAGATTGCCACAAGAGAAAATTGGAAATGCGGAAATCACCGCCCGTTCTCACCACAAGATCGGGGTCTCCCGAAAGCGCGGTGTAAAGATGCGACGAAATGTCATCCCGAGTCACAGAGGTCTTCCCTTCTGCGATCAGGGAATTGCAAGCCGTGACGATCTCATCTCTTGCGCCGTAGTTTAAAGCGATGTTCAGAATATGGCTTCTGTCCTTCGACATTTCCTCAATGCGCTCCGCTTTTTCTCTGAGAGAAGGAGAAAGGCGGGATTTATCGCCAAGGATCACAAGGCGTGCATCGTAATCCTTGAATTTCTGCTCCGCGTAATCAAGATAATCCGAAAGAAGCGCCATAATGGCATCTACCTCTTTTTGCGGACGTGACCAGTTTTCCGTAGAAAAGGCATAGACCGTCACGGCGTGAATGCCGCGCGAAAAGCAATGGAGCGTGATCCGCTCAAAGACGGAAGCACCCTTCTTGTGTCCCATTTCACGAGGCAGGGAGCGTGCCTTCGCCCATCTCCCGTTGCCATCCATTATAAAGGCGATATGACGAAGAGAATCTCCCACATTTTCAAGAAAAATGGGCTTCTCCTCGCGCTTTTTTTTGCGAAAAAGCATATTAGATTTCCATAATTTCCTTTGTTTTTTCTTCGGTCATCTTATCGATTTCCTTGATAAAGCGGTCGGTCAAGTCCTGGACTGCCTTATCGCTTGCCTTGACCTCATCCTCGGTCATCTCGCTCTTTTTCTTTGCTTCCTTGGTTGCGTCGTTCGCATCGCGGCGCAGGTTACGGATGGCAACCTTGGCTTCCTCTCCGTATTTTGCGATCTGCTTTGCCATTTCGCGGCGGCGTTCCTCGGTAAGCTGAGGGAAATTCAAACGAATTACCTTACCGTCGTTCATGGGCGTGATGCCAAGATCGGAGGCAAGGATCGCCTTTTCGATAGCCTTCAGGGTGCTTCCGTCCCAAGGCTGAACGACCAGCGTACGTGCATCGGTCGCCTTAATTTCTGCCATCTGCGAAATGGGAGTAGGCGAGCCGTAATACTCAAACTTAATGGGGGAAAGTACGTCAGCGCTTGCGCGACCCGCACGCATGGTGGAAAGGGTATACGCATAGCTGTCAAGCGATTTTTTCATTTTTGCTTCGTAGGGGGTGCAATCGAGTTTCATAACAGGTTCTCCTTATCGTATGTATTACATTTTTTAAAAACAACTCAGGGGGTGATCACCGTACCGATGGATTCACCCATCACAGCGCGGTAAATGTTCTCGGGATCGGAAAGCCCGAAGGCAAGAACGGGAATATTGTGATCCATGCAGAAGGCAGTCGCCGTGGAATCAAGTGCACGAAGCTGCTTTTCGAGAATTTCGCGGCAGCTGATGCTCTCAAGACGGCGTGCGGTAGGATCCTTTACAGGATCTGCGGTGTAGATGGCGTCCACATTCTTCGCCATCAAAACAATATCGGCACCGATCTCAGCCGCACGTACAGCGGCAGCAGTATCGGTCGAAAGGAAGGGAATTCCAAGTCCGCAGCCGAAGATGACCACGCTTCCCTTCTTCAAATACGCAATTGCCTGATCTCTGACAAACGGCTCGGCAAAGCGTGTCATTTCCACAGCAGTCATCGCGTGTGCATCAATACCAAAGCGGATAAAGGCATCCTCAAGTGCCAAAGCATTGATCGCGGTAGCCAGCATCCCCATGCTGTCTGCACGGGTAGGATCCATATCCACGCCCTGGCGTCCTCTCCAAATATTACCTGCACCGACAATGACGCCGATCTCAACGCCTGCCGCAAGGCAACGCTTTAAAACCTCGGCAACATCCTTAACAAACGCTTCGTTTACAATACCGCTTCCCCCTTTGGCAAGTGCCTCACCCGAGAGCTTTAAGAGGACGCGGCGATACTTCGGTTGTTCCATATTCTGTATTCCTTCCCTTTATGTAAAGCTTTTTATAACTGTTTGTTAACCGCGCAAAGCATCGATGGCGGCTTTGTAATCGGGCTTTCCGAACACGGCAGAGCCCGCGACAAGAACATCGGCACCCGAAGCGATGGCAAGCGGTGCGGTTTCGGCATTGATGCCGCCGTCCACCTCGATGATGATATCCTTACCTCTATGAGTAAGAATATCCTTTAAGCGCTTCATTTTATCCATGGTTTTGGGGATCAGCTTCTGTCCGCCGTAGCCCGGCTCAACAGACATGATGAGAATCATCTCACACTCATCAAGATACTCCATCAAAGCATCGATCGGCGTATCGGGCTTGATCGAAACGCCCGCCTTTTTCCCTGCGTCGTGGATCGCCTTCAGGGTGGCGTGCAGATCGGCACACGCCTCTATATGAACCGTGATATAATCGGCGCCCGCCTTTGCAAAGCGTTCAATGTACCGAATGGGATCGGTAATCATCAGGTGCACATCAAACACGATATCCGAATGAGGGCGCAAAGACGAAATGGTGGGGAACGCAAAGCTCATGTTGGGAACAAAATGTCCGTCCATGACGTCGAGGTGCAGCCATTCCGCACCCGCTTCCTCAATTTTTTTCACTTCTTCCCCTGCACGGGAAAAGTCGCACGAAAGAAGCGAAGGAGCAATCTTGACCATAAAATCCTCTTTTCCGCCATGCTCACACACGGCATATTTTACGGCAACAAAGCCGCTTGATTTGCATATGATTTAAAGGGTGACCAAAACACGCAGGGCGCCACGGCTTGTCGACGTGTAAAGAAAAGACGTATCCGAAGCCCGAGCCGTGTCCTTGCTTTCGGGGATGCTATTTGCATCCCTTTTTATTTTTGCTTGAAAAGCAGGCAAACGGCATGTGCGGAGATCCCTTCTCCCTGTCCTGTAAAGCCAAGCCCTTCCTCTGTGGTTGCCTTCACATTTACGCAAGCCTCATCGCAGGCAAACGCAGAAGCTACGTTTTTCTTCATATCAGAAATGAAGGGAGCAATCTTAGGTCTTTGCGCAATGACCGTGACATCGATATTGCCGACGGCATAGCCTGCATCCTTCATAAGTGCTGAGACAACTTGGCAAAGCTTCATGCTGTCAGCACCGCGGTATTTTTCGTCCGTATCGGGGAAATGCTTTCCAATATCTCCCATTGCAAGCGCACCGAAAACGGCATCCATCACCGCATGGAGCAAAGCATCCGCATCCGAATGTCCGAGAAGCCCCTTTTCGTAAGGGATATTCACACCGCCGAGAATAAGATCTCGTCCCGCCACAAGGCGATGCACGTCATATCCGTGTCCGATTCTAAAGCTGTCCATGCTACGCCTCCCGTATACGGTTATTTTTCCTCGCGCATGCGAAGAATGATTCTCGCTAAGGTCAGATCCTCTTTCGTCGTGACCTTAATATTCTCGCTGCCGCAATCCACCATTTTCACGGTTTGTCCGATCAGCTCAACAAGCATATTATCGTCGGTGACCGTTTGCTTTCTGTCAAGCGCCGCATAGGTCGCCGCTCTGTAAAGATTGCACTCAAAGACCTGGGGCGTTTGTGCGCGAAAAAGGGTGCTTCTGTCGATCGTTTTTTCCACATATCCGTCCTTGGTGACCTGCTTTATCGTGTCGGTGACGGGAGAACCTGCGCTGGCGGCACGATTTGCGTGCGCAGCCGTGACAACGTCAGCGATCATATCCGGGGTGATAAGGCAGCGTGCCGCGTCGTGCACGGCAATATATTCCATATCGTCGGAAATCGCTTCAAGCCCGCGGCGTGCCGAAGCCTGACGCGTATCACCGCCAACGGTAAGGCGGAGCGGCTTCTTCAGGCGATATCCCTTCAAAATACGGCGCACTTCCCTGTACTCCTCGCGTCTTACCACAAGCACGAGCTCGTCAATATAGGGGGAAGCATCGAAGCTTTGCACCGCATGCATAAAAAGCGGCTTTCCGTTCAGCGTCAAAAGCTGCTTCGTTTGTCCTTCCGTCCCCTTCATGCGTGTTCCAAGACCTGCCGCCAAAATCACAGCCGCAGTCTTATGACGCTTTTTGCCCTTCAGGAAACGAAGAACACGGTTTGCTTTTTCGGTAAAAGACATTGGATCTCTCACTTTCTATAGTAGACGAAATACGCGACGTAGCGACGCTCTTTTCCCTCTTCCTCAAGGTTCGGGGCTGTGAGCACAACGCCGTCCCCGGAGAGGAGGTAGGAGGCATCGAGTGATGCGATGTCGGCGCGCAAAAGAATCTTATCCGAGGAAAACAAAAGAAGCTCGCCGTTTCTCACAGAAATTGAGCCGCCTCTGCCCACCACGTTGTCATTCTCGTCCACGCGCTCGGTGACATACTTGATTGCCTGACCGTGCAGCTCCATGGCACGGCTTCTTTTTGCCGTGGCACCGTTCGGTGCCTTTTTTCGGATCAGCTTTTCCAAAAAGCCCATTTGAAAATGCACGCTCCTTAAAATATTACAGTTTTATTATAGTATAACATATTTTCTCTCGCTTGTAAACATTTTTTTCGCGTTTTTCCCGATATTTTTTTCTTACGATTTTCCCTCTTTCATTCGAGAAAAAAGGGCTCTGTTTTTTGTGCAATATAGCCAAAAAAATCAACAAAAATTCTACGAAAAATCTTTTTCTTTTTTTCGCAAAAAGACTTGAAATTCCTATATTTATGGTATATAATAATTGCAGTGGTGCAAAATGGTGCAAAATGATCCAAAATGGGGAGTTTTGAACACAAAAGCACCAAATGAGCGGAAAGGAGGAAGCAAATGACACTCTTAGGCGAATACAGGCACGTTGTGGACGCAAAGAACCGCTTGTTCATCCCCGCGAAGTTTCGTGAAGAGCTTGGGGAAACCTTTTATATCACGCGAAAGATCATGGAAAAATGCCTCGCCATCTATTCTGAAGCAGAGTGGCAAAAGTTTTCCGAAAAATTGAACACCCTTCCCGACTCAAAGGTAGGCAAGATCAAGCAATTCATTTTTTCCAAGACTGCACAGGTTACTGCGGATTCCCACGGAAGAATCCTTGTTCCCGCCAACCTCCTCTCTTACGCAGAGATCGACAAAAACACCGTCATAGCGGGCATTGGCGATCACGTACAGGTTTGGGACGAAAAGACCTGGGATGCGATGGAAGCCTCGCTTGATCTTAACGAGATGGAGGATCTATTCTGCCAGCTCGGACTTTGATTTCTTCAAAGGAGAAGCCATTGGAACCGATTGTTTTTTCACACTACTCTGTCCTTTTAAACGAATGCATCGACGCCTTGAACATCCGTGACGGCTATACTTACGTGGATTGCACAACGGGCGGCGGCGGTCATTCCTTGGAAATAGCAAAGCGTCTTGGCAAAAATTCCCGACTTATCTGCTTTGACAGAGATTCCGACGCCATTGAAGCCGCATCAAGACGCCTTGCGGACTACAAAGACAAGATCACCTTTGTTCACGCAAACTTCTCTTCACTCGGTGAGGTTTTGGATAATATGGGGATCGACAATCTCGGCGGCGTGCTCGCCGATCTCGGTTGCTCCTCGTATCAGTTCGACACTCCCTCCCGCGGATTTTCCTATCAACACAATGCACCGCTTGATATGCGAATGGATAAGGACGCACCGCTTGATGCGGCGAAGGTCGTCAACACCTATTCCGAGGAAGCCTTGAAGCGGATCCTTTGGATGTACGGTGAAGAAAAATTCGCGCCGCGCATCGCCGCACGCATCGTTTCGGAGCGTGAAAAAGCCCCAATCCAAACGACCGAGGAGCTCGTAGCCATCATACGCTCTGCCATTCCCGCTTCCGCACGCGAGGGCGGACATCACCCTGCAAAACGAACCTTCCAAGCCATCCGCATTGAGGTCAACGGAGAGCTTGATGCCATTGAGCCCACCGTTCGCGCCGCTGTATCTCACTTGCTTCCCGGCGGACGCTGTGCCTTCATTTCCTTCCAGTCGCTTGAAGACCGTATCGTGAAGGAAACCTACCGCGACCTGATCGGCGGCTGTACCTGCCCTAAGGACTTCCCCGTCTGTGTATGCGGTCACAAGCCTCAAATAGAAATTCTTACAAAAAAGCCTATTCTCCCGGGTGCGGCTGAGCTTGCCGTCAACCCACGTTCGCGCAGCGCAAAGCTCCGCGTAGCCGAAAAAAAATAACAGTTCGAAAGGAATGAACGCAATGAACTACTCTGTTCCCCATCTTCAGAATAATGAATCCTTTAACCCTCTCTTTGCAAAAATGAAGGAGCGGTTTTGTTCCGGCGGAACCATCGCTGAACGAATGGCGGTAGAGGCAGGCATCTGCAAAAAGCGTTCTGTATTCACGGCAAAGAACACCCGCCGCGGCGAGATCATCGAAACGATGAAGACGAAGAAGGCTTCTCCCGTAAAGAAAGCATTTTTCAGCTTAAAAAGCCTCGGCACCGTTTCTATGACACTTTTGATCACCGGCATTCTCTTCTTCTCGGGTGCAAGCCTTGAGGGTGTACAAAACAGCCTTATGACAAGCAAAAGCGAGGACGCTGTATATAGCGATTATTTTGTTTCCGAGGCAGAGCACGGAACCCTTTATTTTGCAGACGAGAGCCTCCCCGAATATCTCTGAGCATATTTCCTATTTTAAACCCATAAAATAATAGCAATCGAGCAATCGGTTGCTATTTTTTTGTTTGGGGCAAAAGCCCTTAGAGGAGTACAAATTTGAACCCACCCGCTTCTTACCACAGGCTGGATACCGAAAGCAAAACAAGACGGAGAAGATACCTTCTCCTTTCGATCTTCGGTATCATCCTTCTTTTTCTCTTTTCTCTGCTTTTCCGTCTGCAAATTCTCGAATACGGTGTTTACGGGGCTAAGGTATTAAACCAGATCACCGTCGGGTCCTCCCTGGCGGCAGAGCGCGGTGAGATCTTAGACCGCAACGGCAATGTGCTTGCCACCAACCGCACGGTATGGCGCGTTTATATTTCGCCGATCGACATTAGAAAGGCGAGCAAAAAGCAAGGCAAGTCCTATGATGAAATTATCGCCAAAGGACTTTCGGAAATTCTTTCGGTTTCCTATGAGAGCGTTTTGAAAAAAGCCCAAAAAACCGCCTATCTTGATCAAACGGTTGCAAAAAGCGCCGACGAAGAAACGGTCAAGCGGGTGCTCCTGTTTGCAAAGGAGAACGGCTTATCCTCGATGATCCACACGGAGGCATCCACAGAACGCTATTACCCCTTTGGAAGCCTTGCTGCGCACGTTATCGGCTTTACAGGAAGCGATAATCAGGGACTGTTCGGGCTTGAAGCATATTACAACAGCATTCTTTCAGGCACAGACGGAAAGTATCTTGCGTCTGTCGATTCACAAGGGGTAAAGCTTCCCAACGCATACACCGATTACATAGAGGCAGAGCGCGGGCTTTCGCTCGTTACGACACTCGATCTTTACATGCAAAGGGAGCTTGAGCATTGCTTAGAGGCGGCTTTGATCGCCGCTGATGCACAAAACCGCGTAACGGGTGTCGTCATGAACGTCAAAACGGGTGACGTGCTTGCCATGGCAACCGCCCCCACCTTTGATCTCAACGATCCTTACACCTTGAATTCCTATGCACAAGCCAAGCTGAACGAATCGGGGCTTGAGAGCACCTCATCGGAGTATAAAGCACTCAAAAATGAGCTTTTATACGGTATGTGGGCAAACAAGGCGGTCAGCGAGATCTATGAGCCGGGATCCACCTTCAAGATCGTGACCGTTGCAGCCGCACTTGAAACGGGCGCGGTTACGACAAACAGTACCTTTTATTGTCCCGGGTACTACATGGTCGGCGGATGCCGCATCTCCTGTCACAAAAGGAAGGGGCACGGTTCCCTTACGCTCGCAGAGGGGCTGATGCATTCCTGCAATCCCGTCATGATGCAAAGCGCCGAGCGAATGGGAAGCGAAACCTTTTACAAATATTATAAGGCATTCGGCTACTTAGAAAAAACGGGGATCGATCTTCCCGGCGAAGGGATGGGGCTCTTTCACAGTCAAAGCTCCCTTGGAAGCACCGAGCTTGCCACCGCCTCCTTCGGTCAGCGCTTCAAGGTCTCCATTTTACAGCAGCTTCGAGCCATAGCAACGGTCGCCAACGACGGCGTTCCCGTAACACCGCACCTGCTTTCTTCCCTACAGGACGAAAAAAACGAAGCCGTCTTTCATTATGTCCAAGAAGAAAAAGCAGCTGTGATCTCACAAAAAACGGCGGAAACCGTTGCCGCGGTTTTGGAAGCCGGTGTGTCGGGTGACGGGGGTGCAAAAAACGCTTACGTGGAAGGATATCACGTTGCCGCCAAAACAGGCACAAGTGAGAAGTTTGAAGTTTTAGATGCCAACGGCAACTCCTTTCTGCGTATCGGCTCCTGTGTTGCCTTTGCGCCCCATGACGACGCGGAGATCGCCGTGATCATCGTCGTAGATGAGCCGACCTCTGCCAACAAATACGGCAGTATGACTGCCGCTCCTTATATTTCCTCTTATCTTACAAGCGTGCTTCCCTATCTTGGACTTGCGAAGGAGGAAAGCGACACAAAAGCCACCGTCGAACCCCTCGTTGGGCTAGAAATAAACAAAGCAAAATCGGAGCTAAAAGAAAAGGGGCTCGCCTTCGAGATCATCGGAAACGGAAGCTCCGTGCTTTCCCAAACGCCGAGCGCAGGCACGGTTTTAGAAAAAGCGGTAGGAAAGGTCATCCTGTATACCGATTCACAAAGCATCTCCACCACCGTTCCGCGCGTGGAAGGAAAAACGCTTGCTGACGCCCTGCGATTGCTTGCGGACGCAGGATGCAACGTGAACATCACAGGTGCTTGCACGCAAAGCAAAACTGCTCCCTTAGCAACCGTTTCCTATCAATCCTTACCTCCCGACACCCTTTGCGATCGCGGCAGTGTCATTACCATACAGATCTATCATAAAAACGATACCGACTAGAAAAAGGAGAAAACATGAGGCTTTCGGATCTCTTACCGCAAACAGGCATTAGAAGCAATCACTCCCCCGAAGCGATCACCGTCTGCGGTGTGAGTGATCATACAGGAAGATTAGAAAAAGGAATGTTATTTATTGCAAAGCAAGGAAGGCGCACCAATGCCGTAGAGCTATTGCAGGAGATGGAAGAAAAGGGTGCGGCGGCAATTCTGCTCGCCGAAGGTGCCGTTCTTCCAAGAGAAACGGATGTTCCCTGCTTCTATGCCTCAGATCTCCCCGAGGCAGAAGCCGAGATCTGGGAGCGGTATTACGGTAACCCTGCGTCAAAGCTGCGCATATTCGGCGTAACGGGCACAAACGGAAAAACGGGAACTGCCGAATTTCTCGCGCACATTTTAAACGAATCGGGAATCCCGACCGCTTATATCGGAACGCTCGGCACCTGCTTTAAGGGAGAAACGCTTAGTGCGGAGAGCGACACAATGACAACCCCTATTCCAAGCACCCTATATCGGCATTTGCGATGGCTTTTAGACCGCGGTGCGGTGGCTGTCGTTATGGAGGTCTCATCCCATGCCGCAAGCCAAGGGCGGGTACGTCGCCTATGCTTCGAGTCCCTTCTCTTCACTAACCTGACCGAGGATCACCTCGATTACCACAAAACCATGGAAGCCTATTATTTGGCTAAACGCTCTCTTTTCCGCCAAGCAAGACTCGCCATTGTAAACAGGGACGACGATTACGGCGAGCGGCTTCTCTCGGAATTATCCATCGAAAAGCGCAGCGTCGCTGTGATCGAAGATGCCGATTATACCATAAGGGATCTGCATGAAAACGGATACGAGAGCACACACTATACCTGCGTTTCCTCTTTTGGAGAGCTATCTGTTTCCTACCCGTTTTTCGGTGCTTTTCAGGTATACAACACCCTTCTCGCCATCGCGGCGGCGCTATGTGCGGGTGTATGCCCGGAGCAGGTTCGAAGGGCGCTCTTGACCTTAAACGCACCCAAGGGACGTCTTGAAGTGCTGCCTACCCCAAAAGGCTTTACCGTGATCGTTGATTATGCACACACACCCGACGCGTTTGAAGCGGCGATCAAAACCGTAAAACGCCGCGCACGAGGACGCCTTTTTGTTCTCTTCGGTGCAGGCGGTGAAAGAGAGCAGGAGAAGCGTCCTAAAATGGGAAGGATCGCAGTCGCCCTCTCTGACCACGCCTTTATTACCGAAGACAATCCCCGAAGTGAGGACCCTTCTAAGATCATAGACGATATTCTCTCGGGGATAGAAACCAAAGGCAGTTATACCGTGATCCCCGATCGCAAGCAGGCGATTGAAAGAGCGCTTAACACACTCAAAGCAGGTGACACCCTGCTTTTGCTTGGAAAAGGACACGAGGAATACATCATTCGCGGCGAAGAAAAGCTACCCTTTTCCGAAAGGCAGATCGTACATGATTATTTGAAAAAGAAGGTTGAAGGATGATCGTTTCATTAGGCCTCGGTGCGATAAATTGCGGCGCCCTTGTATCGCTTTGCGGCGCAATCGTTCCCGATGAAATTGTGAATATGCGTCCATGCCGCTTGGTCACAGATTCTCGTGAGATCGTGGAAGGCGACCTGTTTTGTGCGTTAAAAGGGTTAGAAGACGGGCACAAATACGCGGCAGAAGCAGAAAAGCGCGGTGCTATTGCCGTTCTCGCAGAGAAAAAGACAGATGCCCGTCTTCCACACATTATCGTCCCTTCGGTGCGAAAAGCACTTGGCGATTGGGCGATCGGTGTAACCGAAGACGACGCACTTTTACGCATCGGCATTACGGGAAGTGTCGGAAAAACCACCGTCAAGGACGCCATTGCTTCCATGCTCGCTCCGCACTTCTCTGTTCATGCGACCTATGGGAATTTCAACAACGATCTTGGACTTCCCTTCACCCTTCTCTCCGCCCCGAGGAACACCGAAATTGCCGTTTGCGAGTTGGGGGTGAACCACAAGGGGGAGATGCGAGAGCTATCCCGCATCCTTCGCCCTCATATTTCGGTCATTACCTGTATCGGTCACGCGCACATCGGCGCCTTTGGAACAAGAGAGGCGATTGCGGCGGAAAAGCTTGATATCCTCGCTTACGCCAAGGAAAACGGTGCCGTTTTTGTTCCCGAGGGAGAATCTCTCCTCTCATGTATTCCGCCACGTGGCATCCGCCGTATTTCCACGCTTCCCTTTGGAGAAAAGGAATATACGGCGCACGGTCTTCCCTATCCGTTTGAAGATACCGCACGTAGCTTTGCGCTGGGCTACGCCGCGAAGATAGGAGAGCATCTCTCCCTTAGCGAAAAAGCCATACACGCGGGGCTTGAGCGCATCCTATCGCTTGAAACGCACCGACACGAAAGCGTCCTTGGCGGATTTCATTTCATTGACGACGGATACAACGCATCCCCCGAATCCATGTTGGGAGCACTTCGCTATCTTGCGTCACAAAGCGGCAAGCGCCGTGTTGCTGTGCTTGGCGACATGCTGGAGCTTGGAGAGCAAAGCAGCAGCTACCACCGCGCCATCGGGCGTTTTGCGGCAAGGCACGCAGAACGGCTTTTCTTTTTCGGTGCCTACGCCAAGGATTACGAGGCAGGCGCACGGGCGGAAGGAATGAGGCAGATCCAAGATCCTCGGGAGAATTTAAATGGCTTTTCTGTGATAAAGGGCGATCGAGAAACGCTCGCGGCTCAAATTCTTTCGGCGCTGCAAGAGGGAGATGTCATCCTTTTCAAGGCATCGCGCGCCCTGCAGGTAGAAAAAATCATTGATCACATAAAAAAACAGATTTCTTGAACGGTAGGTGACCCGAATGGTGCTTTGGGCTTGTGTTTGTATTTTTTTCCTTTCCTTTCTCTTCACAGCACTTTTATTGCGCCCTTTGATCGCAATTTTGAAAAGACATCACATGGGGCAATCCATTCTTGAAATCGGACCTGCCTGGCATAAGCCTAAGGAGGGGACACCAACGATGGGAGGAAGCGTGTTTCTTCTCACCGTGCCGCTCTTCTCACTTTTAGGCTCCTATCTCTTGGATGGCAAGCTTTCATCCACTCTGATCTTTGTTCTTCTTTTTTCCTTAGCCAACGGATTTATCGGGCTTTTAGACGATCGTACAAAGCTCAAAAACAAGCAAAATCAAGGACTTCTTCCTTGGCAGAAATTGTTTCTGCAATCATTCTTTGTAGGTGCGTTTTTGTATCTTCTGCTACGCTTTGGCGACGTCGATTATGCCCTTGCCATCCCGTATATACGCTTCACTTTGGGTTGGGGAATACCGCTGATTTTTGTATTTTTCATTGCATCCCTCGGTATTCTGAACTGCGCAAATCTCAGCGACGGGATCGACGGCTTGACCGCCTCTTCCATCCTCGTCATCGGCGCATTTTTCATCTTCGAAGGTGCGCTTTCTAAGGAGCATACGCTCACGGCGCTCGGACTTTCGCTTTGCGGCACGATGCTTGGATTTCTCATTTTCAATCATCACCCTGCCAAAATTTTTATGGGAGATACCGGCTCTCTTTTCTTAGGGGCTCTTGTCGTAGGTGGCGCATTTCTAATGAAAAACCCCGTCATTATGCCCATCTACACCTTTCTCTTTCTGTTAGAGGGCGGATCTGTGATCCTACAGGTTCTCGTCTTCAAGCGCACGGGTAAGCGCCTTTTCCGTATGGCACCTCTTCATCATCATCTTGAAAAATGCGGTTGGAGCGAAAACAGTATCGTCCTTGTTTTTTCGGTCATTACTCTACTCGCTTGCCTTTTTGCGCACTTAGCATTGCTCTAGAAAGGAGATCTTATGACAAAGCAGACAAAAAAGGAACAGGCAACGAAAAAGCACCTTTCTGCTCCCGATCTCAAGCTCCTTCTTCTTTTGATCGTGCTTTCGCTTGCCGGGACACTGATGATCTTCAGCGCAAGCACAGCATACGCGCAAACGCGCTTTGGCGACGCATACTATTTTGTAAAAAGGCAGACCCTTTGGCTGACGATCGGCATCATTACCATGCTGGCAGTTTCCCGCATTCCCGCTTTACGCTTTTCAAAATATGCGCTTCCCATCTTTATTTGCAGTCTTGTCCTGCTTGCGCTTGTTCCGCTTTTGGGAAGCGAGGCGGGAGGAGCGCGGCGTTGGCTTGCCCTTGGTCCTTTTACCTTTCAGCCGTCCGAGCTTTCGAAGACGGCTTTGATACTGATGCTATCCCGCTATTTTGCCCAAGAGCACGTGCAGGATGCAATGGCAAAGCGTGGGGGCAAAAACATTCTCTACGGAATCGTATATCCCATTCTTCTCTTTCTCTCCATTGCTCTGCTCGTTCTTCTTGAAAAGCATCTTTCCTGTATTATCATTCTCGGCTCCATCACCGTGGCGATGATCTTCTTGGCAGGCGGAAACGGGCGCATTCTCGGTACAATGTGCTTCGGCGGCGGAGCTGCAGTCACTATTTTTGCACTTTCCGTGGAATACACCCGCCGTCGCATCACCATTTGGCGCAACCCCGCGCTCTATCCCCGTGACGGTGGCTGGCAAACCCTGCAAGGACTCATGGCGATCGGCTCCGGAGGCGTTTTCGGGCTTGGGCTTGGAAACAGCCGATTAAAGCACATGTATGTTTCGGAGCCGCAGAACGATTTTATTTTTACCATCGTCTGTGAAGAGCTCGGGTTGTTCGGTGCAACAATTATCTTGGTGCTGTTTGCATTACTCGTGCTCCGCGGCTTCGCCGTGGGGGGCGGATTAAGCGACCGCTTTTCTTCATTACTCGCCATGGGACTGACCACAAAGCTCGCCATTCAAGTGCTTTTGAACATAGCAGTTATCACAAATGCCTTGCCCAACACGGGTATCTCACTTCCCTTTTTCAGCTACGGCGGCTCCTCTCTCGTTATGCTGTTTGCAGAAATGGGGATCTTACTCTCACTTTCCAAGGAAGCAAGTATTCGTTAACAAAGGAGGATCTTATGAAGGTTTTATTCGCCTGTGGCGGAAGCGGCGGACACATCACCCCTGCCATTGCTATGGCTGAAATTATTAAAAAGCATTTTCCGAGTGCCGAATGCGCCTTCGTTGGAAACGAAAACGGTATGGAACGTCGAATGGCGTACGACGGCGGATATCTCTTTTATCCCATCAAGATTGAGGGACTGCACCGCTCCTTAAGCTTTCGGAATTTCCGCACCCTCTTGCTCGCCGCACGCGCGCCGGCGAGGGCAAGGCAAATTTTAAAAGAGTTTGCGCCAGCGCTTGTGATCGGTACAGGCGGCTATGTTTCATATCCTATGATCCCGGCTGCAAAAAAGCTTGGCATTCCCACCCTGCTATATGAGCCAAATGCAATCCCGGGGCTCAGCGTACGCATGACCGAGAAGCATGCAGATCTTCTCCTTTTGCAGTTTGAAGCGTGCGCTGCCCGCTTAAAGCACAGAGAACGCACACGCGTGATCGGCGCGCCCTTACGCACAGGCTTCACTCAAATGACGAGAAGCCGCGCCCGTGCGCACCTTGGCTTTGGAGCAAATGATTTTATCGTTCTTTGCTTTGGCGGCAGTCTTGGGGCAGAATGCATCAGCACTGCCGCTACCGAAAGCTTTTCCCGTTTGGAAAAGCAAGGAATTACGCTCATTCATGCAACGGGAAAGCGGTTGTTTGAAGGGTTAAAGGCACGGTATCCGAAAGAAGTGAGAGAAGGAAAGCTACTCCCTTATATCGACGATATGCCCACCTATATGGCGGCAGCAAATGTGATCGTATCCCGTGCAGGTGCTATGACGCTGGCAGAAATTTCAAGAATCGGGCGTGCCGCCGTTTTGATTCCCTCACCCTATGTTGCGGAAAACCATCAAGAAAAAAATGCTCTGCTATATGAAAAGCGCGGAGCGGCACTTCTCGTGAAGGAAGCCGCCCTTACACCCGACAGCTTCAGCGAACGCATCCTGTTCTTGAAGCAAAATCCCGCACTTCTTTCTCGCATGGAAAAAAACGCTTCCGCCGTTGGCGTAAAAAACAGCGAGGAGTGTTTCTTAGCATCGCTTAACGAAATCCTTTAAAATTATTCTGCCGTAATTTATCCTCCGAAACAAAATAAAATTGTTAACTCTTTATGAAGTTTGAAAAAAAGACTTGCAAAAGCTAGGATTTTAAGATAATATTATATTATAAGAAAAAAATCCAGCGCTTTTTCGCGCTTTTTCCAAGCGAAGGAATCAGAAAACGGAGGATATTTTATGGCAATCGATCAACAGTCTAATTCTACCTGTGGCGTCCGCATCAAGGTCATCGGCGTCGGCGGCGGTGGCGGAAACGCCGTAAACCGCATGATTTCCGCCGATATTCGCGGTGTAGAATTTGTCACCGTTAACACGGATATTCAGGCACTCATCACGTCCAGTGCATCCCAAAAGCTTATCATCGGCGAAAAGGTCACCCGCGGCTTCGGCGCAGGTGCGAACCCCGAAAACGGTAAGCGCTCTGCGGAAGAGAGCATCGAGGATATCAAGAAGATGCTTGCCGACACCGATATGGTCTTTATCACGACCGGTATGGGTGGCGGCACAGGTACGGGTGCTACTCCCGTTATTGCACAGGCAGCGCATGAGATGGGCATCCTCACCGTCGGTATCGTAACCAAGCCCTTCAATTTTGAAGGTCGCCGCAGAATGATCCAGGCTGAAGAGGGCATCAAGAACTTAAAGCAGTACGTAGACTCCCTCATCATCATTCCCAACGAGCGCTTGAAGCAGGTTTCGGATACCCGTATCACCATGACCAACGCCTTTGAGGTTGCGGATGATGTTCTCCGTCGCGGTGTACAGAGCGTTTCCGACCTCATCAACGTTCCCGGCTACATAAACCTTGACTTTGCCGACGTGACCTCTGTCATGAAAAACGCCGGCTACGCACACATGGGTGTTGGTAGCGCACAGGGCACGGACAAGGCTCAGCTTGCCGCAATGGCAGCCATCTCTTCTCCCCTGCTTGAGACATCCATTGCAGGTGCAACCGGTATCCTTCTCAACGTTACGGGCGACCCCAATCTTACGCTTGAGGACGTAGATATCGCCTGCGCAATGGTTGCAGACGAGGCACATCCCGATGCCAACATCATCTTCGGTGCGTCCTTCGACCCCACGCTTGAGGACGAAATGCGCATCACCATCATTGCAACCGGCTTTGAAACTGCAAAACATGCAGAGACCGCGTTCGGTGAACGTCCCGCGATCCCCTCGAAGCCGACCCCCATGCCCCCTCATACCAACTTTACGAGCGGAACCTATTCTGCCGCAAACGGTATGCAGACCTTCATTCCCGAAGCACCTCAAACCATTCATCCTGCCATGCGTTCTACCGCTGCCTTCACAACGCCCGTCGCAGAGACTGCTCCCGCAGCGCCTGCTGAATCCGTTGTGAAAGAGCCCGAGGAGATCGGACAGGTTTCGGACGATGATTTCGGTTTGATCATGGATATCCTCAATCGCTCCAAGAAGAAGTAATCCCCTGAAAGCACCCAAGCAGGGTGCTTTCTTTTACAAACCATCAACGCCAAAAGGAGGGCATCATATGCAAATTCAAGAATCGGGAGAAATGTATCTTGAGACCATTCTCCGTCTTTCTAAGGAAAAGTCCTCCGTGCGCGCGATTGATATCTGCGAGCATATGGGCTATTCCAAGCCGAGTGTGAGCCGTGCCGTCGGTCTTTTAAAGAACGGCGGCTATATCGCGGTGGACGAAGGCGGTCATATCACCCTCACCGACGAAGGACGCACGATCGCGGAAAAGATATACGAGCGACATACCCTACTGACGAATTTCCTCGTTGCGCTCGGCGTAGACGAGGGGACTGCGAGCGACGACGCCTGCCGTCTTGAACACGCCATCAGCGATATTTCCTTTGACGCTGTCAAGCGTTTTGTGGAGAATTTGAGAAAGTAATGGAACTATTACAGCTTGTATACTTTTGTCATGCGGCAGAAACGGAAAACTTCGCAAAAACCGCAAGAGAATACCGTGTGCCCGCAGCCGGCATTTCCCAAAGCATCAAGCGCCTCGAAAATGAGATCGGTGCTTCTCTATTTGACCGCAGCGCAAACGGCGTTAAGCTCAACGAGCGTGGACGCATTCTTTACAAAAATGCAAGCTCCGCTCTTTTGATGCTGGAGGATGCGAAAAAGAAAATCCGCGACGAAGAGATCAGCGGTAACATCCGTCTTTTAGTGGAAACGAACCGTTATATCGTAAACGAGGCAATTCGTGCATTCCGCGAAAAATACAAAAGCATTTCCTTCTCCATCAGCTATGAATTGAATAATGATAGGGACAAGTACGATTTGATCATTACCGACAATGTTTCTTTCAAGAAACGGTACAAATCCTATCCCTTTCTCAAAGAACGCATCCTACTCGCGCTTCCTCCCAACCATCCTCTTGCAAAGGAGGAGCGCGTACACGTGTCAAAGCTTGAAGACGAGCCCTTTATCATCTCAGATCCCCAAAGTGGGCTTTTCACCATCACACGCCGTATTTGCAGCTGCGGTCAATTTGAACCCAAGATCGGCATCACCGCCAACGACCCCGACAGCTTGATGCAATACGTTAAAACGGGACTCGGTGTTGCCATCGTCCCCGAATTTTCTTGGCACCCCCTCTTTTCGGAAAACATCCTCTTAAAAGAGTTGGACGGCGTTAAGGATGAGTATAAAACACGCCCCTCCCTCATTCTTTGCCATACAGAAAAATACGCTTCACGCGCAACGCGCCTTTTTATTGATGAATTGACCAAAACCGCAGAACAGCTGTCACTTTTCTGATTTTTCGAACGGAGCTTACGGCTCCGTTCTTTTTCATTCTCCTAGCATAACGCAAAAGTGATTCTGACGATATGAAAACTCATGCTTTACATCATCTGAAAGAATTGCTATAATAAAGAAGCAATGGTCGACCGTTACCTTGAACGCGGTGATATGTATGTCCTTGAGGACGGTGGCAGGGTGGTTTGTATTTGCGTTGTGACTGACGAAGGGGACACGACTCTTGAAATCAAAAATCTCGCCGTTCTGCCCGACGCGCAGAGACACGGCTACGGCAAACGAATGATTGAATATATCAAGGGCATTTACGCGGGAAAGTACAAGCATCTCCTTGTCGGTACGGGAGATTCTCCCCTGACCATTCCGTTTTACGAGAAGTGCGGCTTTGTTCGTTCTCATATTATACCCAATTTCTTTATTGAGAACTACGATCACCCTATAGTCGAGTGCGGTGTCAAGCTTGTGGATCTTATATATCTCAAGCAAAAGCTTTAACCGTTTATAACTCTTTATGGCGTCATATCATATAACAGAATAAAAAGAGAGGAAACCTCTATGGCAAAAAAAGAAAAGATCTGGTCTATTCTCGTACACCTCAGCATGCATATGTGGGAAAAGACGTACGACACGCTCCCCTTCGACGACAAGATGTGGGAAGACATCATCCGTGATTCCGAAAAATCTGGCGTCAACATGATCGTTCTTGATATTGGAGACGGCATTGAATTCGGCTCGCATCCCGAGATCGCGATGAAGGGAGCATGGACGCGCAGACGTGTGCGCCAAGAGATCCGCAAATGCCGCGACGCGGGCATCACCCTCATCCCTAAGCTCAACTTTGCGACACCGCATAACAAGTGGCTCGGCGAATACCGCAGAATGTTATCTACCAACACCTTTTACCGCCTTGCCAACGACTTGATCAAGGAGGTATATACCCTTTTTGAGCAACCCGAGTTCATCCATCTCGGCTACGATGAAGAGGATGCGCGCCATGTACAGCATTGCGAATACGCCGTTTACCGCCAAAAGGACCTTTTCTGGCATGACCTCAACTTCCTTTACGACTGCGTTGCCGATACGGGTGCCACACCCTGGGTATGGTCCTGCCCTCTTTACAGGCATATTGATGATTACGGCAATTACTTCGGTC
>SVTN01000015.1 GCA_015063765.1 Oscillospiraceae bacterium
CCGCAGAAGAAGCGGACAAATACTCCGTTTTCAACGACGAGCTGATGGCGCATGCGACCGAGCATCTGCTCGGAAACGAGGCGTTTATTGATAAGCTCGTCGCCAAGGATGCGCCGCTTGCGCGCAAGATCTTCGATAAGCTTGTCGACGTCTGTAAGACGATCGGCGGCAAGGGCGCAAGCAAAACACTGCGGACCGCACAAAAGCTGTACATCAAAGCCGCAGAGCAGTCGGGAAACACCCGCTTTGCGAAATATTTCCTCTCCCACGCTCCCGAGCTGGAGGAGGAAGAAAGCCTTGACAGCGAGAGCGAGGTGCAGTATAATAGAAAAGGAGCTACGGTCAAAAAGAAAAAGCAGACATACAGCCAATATTATTCTACGGCGATGCAATGGGCTTTTTCTTCCAAAACTAAGCCCGGCGACATTAAGGTCCTCTATAACCCCCAAGACAATACTTGGAATATGCTTGTGGCGGATGACACCGAGGATAGATACGGAACGCTCCTCTCTATCGAAGATTCGCCGGAAAATGTGGAAGCAATAAGAAATCTGTGGAAAGAGGTCAAAAATGAAAATTACGGAGAAGAACAGAGACCTGGTGAAAGCGTTTATGAGGATTATGTTGCATATCGGAGTATCAGGCGAGGCAACAGAAATGATGACCTCGATGCTCAAGAACGAGACGCAAATGGACGATCTCGTGAGCTTTACGGAGAAGAATCCGAAAGCAACCCAAGCGGAGATTCTGATGAAAGCGCAAGAAATCGCAGGACTGTAAAATTCTCCCTCAAGGATTCCACCGGCGCTACACTTGATGATATCAAAGCAAAATACCAGCCGTATGCAAAGCATCTGTACATAAACGAAAACCACGACCGGATTGCACTTCATAATATTGTTATCAAAGAGACGGAGCGTGGAAAAGGAATTGGGCAAGCGTTTCTTGAAGACTTGATCGCTTATGCTGACATCAAAGGTAAAATCATCACGCTTACGCCTACGCGCGAACACGGTACTTATGAACGTCTGAAGCGTTGGTATAAGCAAAACGGTTTTGTTGAAAACAAAGGACGAAACGCGGATTATCGGTTGAGTGATACTATGTACAGGTTTCCGGGTGCTGCGACGTCAAAAACTTCAAAATCAAACATCCGCTTCTCCTTCAAGTCTACGAAAAGCGGAATGGCGAACGATGCGCTTTCTGCTTATGACGAAGAACTCACGCGCTTGATCGGAGAACGCGGGGATATCATCGTCGATAGCTACGACAAACTCGTGGATATCGTAGATCTCGCGTTCGATGATCCTAGCCGCAAAGCAACGGCGTATTTCGGAATTATCGCCCCCGAAACCCTTGCAAAAATAAAAAACAGCGTTTCAAATCTTCCGAAAGAGCTCGAAGATACGCTGTTCAAATCGGAAAAGAATTATTCGATTGCCGCAACGCTTGATAGCATTAGACACCTTGTGGACGACAAAGACCTCGATCGAGCAGATGTGGTAGACTACGTTGATCGCTTGGCGGATACCATTGTAGGCGCCGATAGTATTTCTTTCGATTATTACACGAAAGGGAACAATCGAACGCCGGGGCTGTTGTTCAAAAAGAAGTTTTCTGACGGCACCCTCATCACTTTTGATCTTGTTTCCCACAAGAAGCGTGCACTTTCTTTGCAAACGCTTTATATGGAAAGCGCAGATTACCAAAAAAAGAAGAGGCCTGCCGAAACCCTGCTGATGCAAAAAAATGCCGCCAGCAAAACGTCCAAGACGCAGGTCGGTCAAACCTCTACTGATAGTATAGCACAAGAAAGCCATTCTGTCAAGAGGAAAAAATCGACAGCGCAGCTCTCCCTGAAGTCTCCTAATCCCGGCGGCGCAACCTATCAGATCTCGGATGGACAGATCAAGAAGATGATCGCCAATTATACGCGCTCTAAAACTTATTCCAAAAAGGAAGCGGATGAAGCCATCCACGAGATCCTGAAGGACACCCTCTACGCCGAGGACGAGCAAGCAACCTTACGTGGCAAATCACGCGAAGAGGTTGTAAATATGTTGTGGCAGGGGCTGAACGCTGCCGAGCCCGGGAAGCGCGGCGCTGTGGCGAACAAGGTCGCCGACTACGTGATCGAGCATGCCATGCTTGAGCGTGTTCTTGACGTTGGGCTACAGATGGATGTCGAGCTTTTGAGGATCCTTCGCCCTTATTTGTGCAAGCTGGATCGGTAAACGCATGTGATTTATACGGCGGCTGAAAAGCCGCCGTTCTTTTTTGAAAAAATAGGCGCGTAATGATTGACAGGGAAGAAGAAAAATGATATAATATAGAGAAGCAAAAACAAAATAAAGGGGGATGAAGCGTGACTGACCGAAAAGACGATTTTTGGGATATCGCCGCCCTTCTTCCCAAAAAGACAAAACGGACCGAAAATACGGCATACGGAGAGATCACAATTCCCGAGATCAAGGATACGCAAAGCACGCCTCCTTTCGGTGATGCAGAGAGAGAAGCGCGCGTTTTACACGCCCCGCCCATGGATGATGCTGATCTAGAACGGGATTATTCACCCGAGGACAACCCTTTTCTTACCCGTGTGCGTGTCGTCAGGCGTAAAAGTCATATGCGCCTGTTCCACGGCTTTAAAAGTGATGGAGCCGCATGGCAATCCTTGCGCGGTACACCCTGTCCTTATGCGCCTTTTTTCTCCTTTGTGCCGCAATATGAACAGTTAAATGCCGCGCAAAAGGCGTATTATCTTTATTTCCGTGAGGAAGCAAACAGCGGTAATTATCTCGATGCAGGACAAAGCTACGTCTTGCTTTATATCTATGAAATTTTAAATCTGCCCGAATTTATCCCACCAAAAATCGGTATTATACGACTTGCAAAAATATGGGCTGCTTATCGCAAAAGCATGCCCGTATTAGATAAAAACCTGATACCGTGGCTGGCAGACTACGGACTTTTACACGGTGTCGGGTGCCCTAAAAATATTCTTTCTCCCTTTTTGACTGAAATTCTTGCAAGGTCGAATTTAAAGGAGTTTTATCTCGGATTTGATGAGGATGAAAACGGTACAGCACTCGATTCGTTGTTGCTCTTGACCTCTCAATACCGATATGAAAACGGAAGGTATGCACAGGGAGAGCACAAGGCGCTTTTTGATACTCATATCCGCCAAGCGGCATCCGCTGTCCTTCGCTATGTTTTCCTTGACGGCGATAAATTACACTATCAGACGGTAACAAAGCGCTTTGATGCCTTTGTGGGTGCTCTTTGGGCAGGTGCCTCGCGATACGAGCTTGAGGTCACTTACTATTCCGTTTCGGGAACGGATGACTTGAAAATTTTGATGACAGCGGTCGTAAAATATGCAGAGAATAAGCTCCGTGCGCATCTTTCCATTAAAAGCCGTCTTTCCGTTTCCTGCCTTCCCGATTATGCGCGAATTCTGGTAGATGCCTATTTTGACCGCGCTTTGCCCCCGAAAACTGCGAAAAGCACCGAAATACGCCCCGAATACGAAGCAATGTACGAGCCCTTGAGCACAGGTGTGTCCTCGGACGAAGCGATGGCGATCGAGCAAAGCTCATGGGAAAACACGTGGCGACTCATCCCCGAGGAAGAGAGAGAAGAGATCTTTTCCGGCACGCCGTCCCCCGAAGAGGCGGATGCTTCCAAGGAAGTGTCGGAAACCACACTTGACCGAAAGGAAAAAGCCTTTCTCGCTTTCCTTTTAGACGGAAACCAAGAGGAAGCACGGCGCTTTGCGCGTGACAATTCTTGCTCCTATATCGCGCTCGGGGAAGCGATCAATGAATTTTTTGCCGATATGATCGGTGATATTGTGCTTGAGCTTTTGGGTGACGATTATACCGTTATCCCCGATTATGAAGATGAAATACGGGCGGCGATCACCGCCTAGAAGAGGGAATTATGCCACAAGAAAAAATGATCCCCAAACGAATTTTAAATCAGCTTCTTTCCGCTCTTTCGGCAGGCGTTGTTCCGAGAACGGGAGCGCCTTACATTGCCATCGGCAGAAACGAAGAGATTGAAGCGCTCCTAGAAAGCATGCAGCGTGTTGCGGAGGGCGGTGCCTTCGTCCGTTTTTTGATCGGTCGATACGGAAGCGGCAAAAGCTTTTTGATCCAGCTGTTGCGCGGATATGCGATGGAACGCGGCTTTTTGACGGCGGACTGCGACCTTTCCACCGACCAACGACGCCTTTGCGGCGGAAACGGTGCGGGGCTTGCAACCTACAGAGAGCTTTTGCGCAATCTCGCCTCCAAAGCCTCTCCCGACGGCGGCGCTTTGCCCGTCGTGCTTTCAAGACACTATGCATCCATCCTTTCGCGCCTTGCCGAAAACGGTATTTTGCCCGAGTCGGACGCGTTTATCCCTGCTTTCCGCAAAGAGGTGTTTTCTACCTTTGCTGCACTGGAGGGCGGTGTCGGCGGCTTTGATTTTGCCCGTGTTCTTTCTGCATACTATATGGCGATCGCCGAGGAAAATGAAGAAAGAAAGAGTGCCTGCCTCAAATGGCTTCGCGGCGAATTTTCGAACAAGACTGAGGCAAAGGCGGAGCTCGGCTTCCGTGTCAGCGGCATTGTTGACGACGAGAATTGGTACGATTATATCAAGCTTTGGGCGATTTTTGCCCGTCATATCGGCTATACGGGGCTTATCGTATATATCGACGAGTGTATTATTCTTTATAAGATCGTTAACCGTGTAGCGAGAGAAAACAACTATGAAAAGATCCTCACCATTTTTAACGATACGCTTCAAGGCAGAGCCGAGGGGCTTGGCGTTATTTTTGGCGGCACTCCGCAATTTTTAGAGGATACAAGACGCGGTCTTTTCAGCTATGAGGCACTTCGCAGCCGCCTTGCAGACAGCCGCTTTGCCGATACGGGCTACACAACACTTTCTTCTCCCGTTATTCGCTTGCGCCGCCTTTCCGATAACGAGCTGTACGCGCTTCTTTCGCGTCTTTCCAAGCTTCACGCCATGCAAAGAGGGGAAGAGGAGCTTTTGAGCGAAAAAGAATTACAGGAATTTCTTTCCTTTTCTCTTTCCCGTGCGGGCGCGTCCGAGCTCTTAACGCCGCGTGAGATGATCCGCGATTTTATGACGCTTTTACAGATCCTGTCCGAGAATGAAAACGCATCCTTTGAAGAGCTCCTTCACGCGAAGGCTTCACAGCCGAAAGCGGATTTGGATGAAGAGGACACAGGACTTTCGCTTTCCGATTTTAGCCTTTAATCATGAGGAGATGCTATGACGGCAGACAGCGTTTTTTCAAGGTTTCCCCCGTTTATCCGTGAGTATATCTACTCGCACGGATGGGAAGAGCTGCGCAAGACACAGCTCGATGCAGCCCGTGTGATTTTTGAAAGCGAAGACAACCTTTTGCTTTCTTCCTCCACGGCGTCGGGAAAAACGGAAGCTGTGTTTTTTCCGATCCTCAGCGAGCTGTGTGCGCTTCCTCTCGCATCGGACGGCGTTAAGGTCCTCTATATTGCGCCACTCAAAAGCTTGATCAACGATCAGTTTTACCGCATGGAGGACCTGCTTGACGAAAGCGGCATTCCCGTTTTTCATTGGCACGGCGACGTCGGCTCTTCACAAAAAACAAAGCTTCTTAAAAACCCCGAGGGGATTCTTCAAATCACCCCCGAATCGCTTGAAAGCATGCTCGTGAACCGAGCAAACGATATTCCTCGCCTGTTTTCGCGTCTTCGCTATGTGATCATCGACGAAGTGCATACCATGATTGGCAGTGACCGCGGAAATCAGGTGATATGCCTTTTAAGCCGTCTTTCCCGACTTGCAGGCTGTCATCCCCGTCGCATCGGACTTTCTGCTACCATCGGTGATCTTGAAACGGCGGCTGCGTGGCTGGCGGCAGGAAGCGGAAGAAAAACGGAAGCGCCCGAGCCACCCAAGGAAAAGCTGCGTTGGCGATTGGGCCTTGAGCATTTCTTTATTCAAAACACCGATTATAGTCAAGCGAAGTCGCCCATAGAAGCCACAGATCGCTCCGAGCGCCATCACGCCGTTGCAGACGCAGGGTACGAGTATCTTTACGATGCCGTAAAGGGCAGAAAATCTCTTGTCTTTTCCAACTCAAGAGAGGAAACCGAGCTTGTCACAGCGACCCTGCGCCAGATTGCCAAAGCGCGCGGTGAAAAAGACCGCTTTCTCATCCATCACGGCAATCTTTCCGCTTCCTTACGCGAGGATGCGGAGATCAAGATGAAGGATGAGGGCTTTGACGCCGTGACCTGTGCCACCGTAACGATGGAGCTTGGTATTGATATCGGCAAGCTTTCCCGTGTGGTGCAGATGGAAGCACCAAACAGCGTTTCCGCCTTTCTTCAAAGGCTTGGACGCTCGGGACGGCGCGGTGATCCGCCCGAGATGCTGATGCTTTTCCGTGAGGAAACGCCCTTGCCGAACGCCCCCTTACCCGACTTGATCCCGTGGGAGCTGTTGCGTGCCATTGCTGTTGTTCAGCTATATGTGGAAAAGCGCTTTATCGAGCCGCCGCGTGTGCGTAAAATGCCGCTTTCGCTTGCCTTTCATCAAACGCTTTCCACCCTTGCTTCCTTGGGCGAATTGAAGCCCAAAGCGCTTGCTGAGCGGGTGCTATCCCTGCCGCCAATGCGGAATTTGGACGCAGAGAGCTACCGTGCCTTGCTTCTTTCCATGGTGAAAAACGAATATTTGGAGCTGACCGACGAAGGGGGACTGATCGTTGGGCTTTCGGGCGAACGCATTATCGGTAGCTATAAGTTTTATGCTGTCTTTAAGGATAGCGAGGATTATACCGTCCGTCACGAGGCGGAAGAGATCGGTACGATCACAAATCCGATTCCCAAGGGCGAGCGCTTTGCGCTTGCGGGGCGCGTGTGGGAGGTCGAGGACGTAGACATTCCTCGCCGTTTGATCTACGTGCATCCCATTGAAGGGAAAATGGAGATTTCCTGGCCCGGCGACAGCGGAGAGATCCATACCGAAATTTTGCGGCGTATGCGTGAGATCTTATTTGAGGATATCGAGTATCCTTATCTCATGCCTAACGCAAAGGAGCGATTGGCTTCGGCAAGGAATACCGCACGTGCCGTGGGCATGGATAAATCGCCGTTTTTGGCTTTTAGCGATACTTCGGCATGCCTCTTCCCATGGCTTGGAACGCGCGCCTTCCGTACCTTAAAGCGCTTTTTACAGGCACACGCATCGAAGCTGGGGATCAGTAACATCTCATCCTTTGGATGCTGTTATATGACCTTTAAAATGACACCCGGGACGAAGGATGTGTTTCTCTTCAATTTGCTGTCTTTACTGCAAAAGGAGGGAATAGACCCGCTTTCCTTAATTCCCCCGTCTGAAACGCCCATCTCCGATAAATACGATGACTATATCCCCGCAGAGCTTTTGCGGCGCGCTTATGCGCAGGACAAACTCTCGCCCGAAGAGGTTTTGACCTATTTTGTTGCGGAATTTGAAGAAAAGGAGAGAAAAGAATGAGCGAGCTTTATGAAGCGCTTGCCCCGTTTTATGCGGAGTTGAACGGCGACGTTCCTTATGCGCGCATGGCAGAATATGTGCAAAAATGCTTTTCTTCCTATTTTGAAGGCGAGGTTCGTGATGTACTTGACCTTGGATGCGGAAGCGGAAATATGACCTTTCCACTTCTTTCTCTCGGTTATAGCATGATCGGTGTTGATGCTTCGGAAAATATGCTTGCCGAGGCAAGAGATACGAGGCGCGGTGATGAGATCCTTTGGCTGTGCCAGGATATGCGAAGCTTTGAGCTTTACGGCACGGTAGAGGGCGTAGTTTCAACGCTTGACTGTGTCAATCATCTGTTAAGAAGAGAAGACGTGCTGTCCTGCTTTTCCCTCGTTCATAACTATCTCGTACCAAACGGAATTTTTATTTTTGATGTGAATACGCCGTACAAATTTAAGCATATATACGGTGAAAACAGCTATGTTTTGGAAAGCGAGAGCGCCTTTTGCGTTTGGCAAAATTTCTTTGATGAAAGACGGGGGCGCTGTCACTTTGCCGTTGATCTTTTCGAAGAAAATGAAAAAGGGCTTTATGAACGCAGAAGCGCCGACAGAGAAGAGCAAATGTATACACCGCGCCAGATACGCTCCATGCTTGAAAAAACAGGCTTTACCGTGCTGTCCGTCACGGACGACTATACGGATAGCCTGCCGACCGAAACGACGGAGCGCTTAACCTTCGTTGCGCGCGCAAACAAAGAAATGTGAGGATTTTATGGAACACGGAACGATTTTACGCGGAATGACGAGTGACGGCTCTGCCCGTATTACGGTCATTGATTCAAAGGCAATCGTAAATGAGATGATACGGTATCACAAAACGTCGCACACCGCATCGGCGGCTTTGGGACGCCTTTTGACAGCTACCTCGCTTATCGGCTGTCTGATGGGTGAAAAAGAGAATACCGTTACGGTCGGTATCCACGGTGCAGGACCGCTTGGCAAGCTCTTGGCGGTGTCCGACTATTACGGAAATGTGCGCGGATATGTAGAAAATCCTTCGGCAGAAGTTCCAAGGAAGCCAAACGGCAAGCTTGACGTTGGTGCTGCGGTCGGTGGCGGTACGCTTTATGTAATCAGGGATGACGGCAAATCTCCCACGCCGCACATTGGTACTGTGGGACTTGTTTCGGGCGAGATTGCCGAGGACATTGCTGCTTACTATGCGGAAAGCGAGCAAATCCCCACGCTTTGCGCGCTTGGCGTCTTAGTTGCGCCCGACGGCTCCTGTCTTGCGGCGGGCGGCGTGATGATACAGCTGCTTCCGTTTGCGGACAATGCAGTTGTTGACCTTTTGGAAAGAAATGCGTCCGCGCTCACTTCGGTCACGGATCTGTTTAAGAGCGGACTTTCCTGTCTTGATATTGCGAACATCGCCATGAAGGACATTCCCTTTGATCCGTTCGATGAGATCACAGTGGACTATCTGTGTAACTGCAGTCGGACAAGAATGCGTGACGCACTCCTTAAGATCGGCGAAAAGGAATTAAAGGAGATGTTAGACGAGGAAGAGGCAGAGGGCAAGACACGTGCCTTGACGGTTTCCTGCCAATTCTGTAATAAGAGCTATGTTTTCGAAGAACACGATTTAATAAATACCGAAAAAGGAGAGGACAAATGAACATTTTAAAGGGTAATGCAGTAGTAGGACAGTCGGGCGGACCTACCGCCGCCATCAACGCGACGCTCTCCGGCGTCATTCGCGGTGTTTTGGCGAACAGAGAGACCATTCCCACGCTTTACGGTATGAGAAACGGCGTTGAGGGTCTTTTGCAGGAAAGATTTGTGGATCTTACGCAAATTTTTGCCGATGAAAAGGATCTTCTCACGCTGGAAGATACTCCTGCCGCAGCACTTGGCTCCTGCCGCTTCAAGCTTCCTAAGCCCGACGCTGACCGAGCAACCTTTGACCGTATTCTTGAGATCTTCAAGAAATACGACATTCGCTACTTCTTCTATATCGGCGGTAACGATTCGATGGATGCCGTTGCAAAGCTGACAGCGTATCTTGAAACGGTAGATTACGAGATGCGTGTTATCGGTGTTCCCAAGACCATCGACAACGACCTCGTTGGCACCGACCACACGCCCGGATTTGGCTCTGCCGCAAAATATATCGCGACTACGATCAAAGAGATCGTGCGTGACTGTGCGGTGTATACCGTTTCCGCTGTGACGATCGTTGAGATCATGGGTCGCGATGCGGGCTGGCTCACCTCGGCAGCAGCGCTTGCTTCCTTAAGCGGCGACGGTCCCGATCTGATCTATTTGCCCGAACGCAACTTCTCGCTGGATCAATTCTTTGCCGATGTCAAGGCGGCACTTGCCAAGCACCCGAACGTTGTTGTTGCCGTTTCTGAGGGCATTCGTTTTGCTGACGGCACCTACGTTGGTGCGTCGGCGCAAAGCGGTGCGACCGACTCCTTCGGTCACGCCTACCTTGCGGGTACGGGTAAATTCCTTGAACGCGCCGTGAAAAATGAACTTGGATGCAAGGTTCGTGCGGTTGAGCTGAACTTACCCCAGCGTTGCGCCGCGCATCTTGCTTCGGCGACCGACATCGAGGAATCCGTACGCACGGGTAAAACGGCTGTCTCCTCGGCAGTTTCTGGCGTGAGCGGACACATGATGACCGCCGTTCGCACGGATTCGCCCTACAAGGTCGAAATTTCCTCTTCTCCCGTTTCTGCGATCGCCAATATGGTGAAGACGGTTCCCGATGCCTACATCAATGAGGCAGGCAACGGAATTACCGAAGCAGGACTTGCATATCTTGCTCCGCTGATCCTTGGAGAGAGAACCCCCGTTTTTGAAAACGGTATGCCCAAGCATTTTGTCATCAAGTAAAAAAGAAAAAGGCACCTGTAATCAGGTGCCTTTTTTAATCGAGAAGAAGGGCGTCTTCATCAAGCGAGCCAATCTTCGGCGCTTGACGGGGACGGTATTTTAGGGGATCAAAGGCGAAACGGCGGCAAGAAAAGCCGGGATCGGCTTTTTTATGATATTGGCAAAGAATGTTTGTTTCTCCGTCCATACCGTCAGAATTTAAAGAGAGAAGCGCAGGTGGCTCTTGAGATGAACCTTCGTTTCGAGTAAGCTTTGCATGGATACAAAGCGCACAGGAGGGAAGGATCGATTCGCTTTTCTTTTTCATAAAACAGCTCCTTTTAGGATTTCCTCTACAGTTTATCATATTTTTAAAGGTTTGTCAACCGACAAAAAGCGCAATATAGAAGCCGAGCGCACCGCAAATCAGCTTGATCGGCAGATAGCTTTTTGTGCTGAGGTCGCTGCCTTCGATGCAGTCAAGCGTTTGAAAATAAACAGAAAGCCCGGAGAAGCAGGCACTAAAGGCGCAAAAAGGTAGCGCGTACTTACCGCTCTCTGATGCCAAGGAACACGCGTTTCCGATTTCAAGGCAGGAGGCGAGCAGACGGGAAAGAAAGGGGCTTTTTATGTAGGGAAGTGTAAAAGAAAGAATGGCGGAAAAAAAGACGACATATCCCGAAATAAACAGGACTTGTCGGACCGCTCCTTGGACGGTATGCGAAAAGGAAATCTTTTTTTGGTGGAAAGGCGCGTTCTTATCCATCTTGCCTGTGTTTTTGGAAAAAAGGCCTAAAATAAGTCCGCATATGAAAGAAACGCCCAGCTGTATGCCATAGATCGTGATCCCAGCCTTGAGGGAGGAGAGCATCCCGATTCCAACCGAGCCTATCAGAAAAAAAGGGCTTGCGTTTCCGCAAAAGAGAAGCAGGCGCTCACTCTCTTCTTTTGATAATCGCCCCTCGGAATAGTAATGCGCCACCGCCTTTGCACCCATGGGAAACCCAAAGACCGCACCGAGCAAAACGACCGTTCCGCCCTGCTTTGAAAGGTGCAGAAGCTTGGCGAGGGGGAAGCTGATCATGGACAAGATCTTCTCGGTTCCTTCTACGCTTAAAAGTAGGTCGGTCAAGATCAAAAAGGGAAACAGCGTGGGAATGATGGCGCGGGCGCAAAGTGTAAGTGCGGAAAATACCCCTTCGCTGATCACGGCCATATGTGTGACGGAGAAAGCGAGAAGCACAAGCAGAAAGAGGCTGAAAAGCAGATCCGTATGCTTTTTTCTTAATACCCTTTGCATGAAAATCCTCCCGTTTTCATATCTTCCGTATGAAGCAGCTTTTTAGCTTACAGTATGAAGGAGAAAAGGAAAATATGAAATCGGATGCAAAGCAAAAGAAAGACCGTCTTGCTCTTGGAGATGTCTTTCCAAAGTATAGAATTTACATGTTAGATAACGGCAGAATGAAAAGAGTGCGGGTTGAAGGAGCGAAAAAGCTTTTGCTTTGCTTGGAAAAAGAGGTGAAGATCTCCCTAGGTGCAGAAATGCTGCGGGTTGAGGGAGAAGGGTTATCCTGTATGAATTATGCAAGCGGTGCTGTGGAAATATCGGGGAAAATGCGGTCGCTTTTCTTTGAAGCAAAGCCGGGGGTGGAGTGAAGATGCCCAAACCCCCGATCTTGCTGCGCATTTTTGGTTATTACCGCATCAAAACGGATGTAAAATATTTGACACGTCTTCAAAATTTGTTTTTTGCTCTTGGTGTGATTGCATATCCTGACGGAGAGAATGGTTTTTATATCAAGGCGCGTGAGAAGCAAAAGGTTTTGGAGCGGGCAAAAAAGGAGCGGCTTTCGATATCGATCGGTCCGCTTCTTGGGTTGTTTCACCGCGTCCGCGTCCACAGATACAGGATAGGTGTGCCGGTTGGGGTCGCTCTTGCTGTTCTGATTTTGTTTTTTGGTACGAGCTCCGTTTGGCACCTGGAGATCAGCGGAAACCAAAAGCTTTCTTCTTCTGAGATTACCGAGGCGCTTTCTGCGCTTGGATTTGGTGTTGGAGCAAGAACAAATCGGGAAAATTATGATGATATTATTACAGCGTACCGTTTAGAACATCCCGAGGTAGCCTGGATGGGGATTTATACAAACGGAACAACGGCTCACATCCGTATCATCGAAAATACGTTTAAGGATGATCCGCCGGAAGAGCGCGGTATATCCAATCTCGTAGCGACAGATGACGCTGTAATTTTACGTCTTGATGTTGCTCACGGTACGGCGGTCGTTAAACCGGGAAGCGTTGTGAAAAAGGGGGACGCATTGGTACTCGGACTCATTCCGGGGGCGCATTATGACGCCCTTCTTTCGGCAGAGGGAAAGGTCTTTGGACGGGTTAGTGAGAAAATTTCTGTGGAAATTCCGTATTTACAAAGCGAAAAGATCGAAAAAAGCAAAAAAACGCTTGGTTTAGACCTCTTTTTTTTCGAAAAAATCATAAATATTTTCAAAAAGACTAGCAAATCACCTGAGGATTATGTTATAATAGAAAGAAAAGAAGTGCTGACCATCGGAGAACGCACGCTCCCGTTTGGCTTTTTGATCCGGGAAGCCGTTTATTACGAGGAGCTCGAAAGATCGCTTTCGAGGAGTGAGGCGATATCGGATGGAGAAGCGCTTTTGGAACAAAAAATTCGATCGACGGTTGGCGACGGCGAGCTTCTTTGGCGTCACGTGCAGATCGAGGAAAAAGAAGATGCGTGTATTTTGCATGCATCGATAGAATATACCAAAAACATTGCCGAACAACAGCCTTTTACGGTGGGATGACGGCATAACGGAGGAACGTGTGCAAAAACTAATTGCTTTTGACGGCGCCGATATGACAGCGGCAGCATTTGGCGCCTGTGATGAATACGCAGATGCTGTTCGCGAGGCTTTCGGTATTTCCTTGCAAAACGAAAGGGCTTCTGAGGGCGAGGACGCCTTGCTGCTCTCGGGCGAGGACGAGGCTGTGGAACGTGCCGCGGCTGTTTTTCAGTATTTGAAGGCCTTGCTTCGCAGAGGCGAGTCGCTTTCCTTGCAGACGGTAACGTACGCCATTTCTTTGGCGAAGGATGGCGAATTCGAGGCGCTTGAGAGCTTTGGAAACGATGTTTTGACGGTGACGATGCGCGGAAAGCCCATCAAGCCCAAAACCGTGGGGCAAAAGAGATATATCAATGCCATAAAGAAAAACACGGTGGTATTTGGTGTAGGACCGGCCGGCACGGGTAAAACCTTCCTTGCGGTTGCGATGGCGACCGAGGCACTCAGACGTAAGGAAGTGGATCGAATCGTTCTCACAAGACCCGCTGTGGAGGCAGGAGAACGTTTAGGCTTCTTGCCGGGAGACCTGCAAAGCAAAATAGACCCCTATCTCCGCCCTCTTTACGATGCGCTTTTTGAAATGCTCGGTCCCGAAAATTATTCGGGATATCTTGAAAAGGGAATGATCGAGATCGCACCGCTTGCCTATATGCGCGGACGTACGTTAGATAATTCCTTCATCATTCTGGATGAGGCGCAAAACACCTCTCCCGAGCAAATGAAGATGTTTTTGACCCGTCTTGGCAACGGCGCCAAGGCTGTCATCACGGGTGACCCCTCCCAAACCGACCTTCCGTCAGGAATGAAAAGCGGACTTGCCATCGCGGTCAATATCCTAAAGGACATTGATGATATTGCGGTGCACACCTTTACGGAACGGGATGTCGTACGTCACCGATTGGTGCAAAACATTATCCTCGCATATGAAAAATACGATCGCGAAAAGGGACAAGCTGCAAAGAAATATCAAATTAAAAACACAGGGAAGAAGGAAATCAAATGAAGCATTATACGCCTGATATACCAAAACTTAGAATTTATTTCTCGGCAGATAAGCAATACACCCAAAACGTTTATGCCATTAAGAGAACGGTGCGTGAGGCCGCCCGTGCAACCCTTTATGCGGAGCGCTTTGATGCCGATGCGGAGCTTTCCGTTTCCTTTGTGACGAACGAGAGCATTCGCAAGCTGAATCTCGAGCACAGAGAAAAGGACAGCGCAACCGATGTCCTTTCCTTTCCCATGTACACACGTGAGGAGATTGCCGAGATCCTTCCCGAGGAGGATGATACGGTGATGCTTGGCGATGTTGTTCTTTCTTTAGAGCGCGCCGCGGAGCAGGCGGAAGAGCTGGGACACGGTTTCTTGCGCGAGGTTGCTTTTTTGACCATTCATTCTGTGCTTCATCTTCTTGGCTACGATCACGAGCTCTCTCCCGAGGAAGAGGAGAAGCAGTGCGAAAGACAGCGCGAGATCCTTGAGATCTTAGCACCCGATGAAACTTTATAAGAGGAACGGATATGACAAAAACTGCATTTATTGCCATTGTCGGTCGCCCGAACGTTGGAAAATCGACCTTACTTAATCAGATCTTGGGTGAGAAGGTCGCAATTGTGTCGAAAAGACCGCAGACCACCCGAAACCGCATTACCGGAATCCTGACGGAAGGGGAAGATCAGTTCGTTTTCCTCGACACGCCCGGATTACACAACCCTCGCACAAAGCTCGGTGATTTTATGGTAAAGACCACCGATAGCGCGATCGGAGAGGCGGACGCCGCTGTTTTGGTGGTAGAGCCCCGTGAAGCGGTCGGCGAAATTGAGCAAACGATCATTGACCGTCTTGTCAAGCTGGAAATTCCCGCCGTTCTTGCCATCAATAAGATTGATGCGGTGACACCTCTCAATGTTGCGAAGACCATCGAAGCGTACAGTGCCGCGTTTGATTTTGATGCGGTCGTCCCCATGGTTGCAAAATCGGGCAAAAACGTTTCTGTTTTGGTCGATGAATGCCGCAGATATCTTGGGGAGAGCATGTGGTTTTTCCCTGACGATATCGTTACGGATCAGCCGGAGCGACAGATTGCCTCCGAGATCATCCGCGAGAAGATCTTGCGCCTTTTGAGCGAGGAGATCCCGCACGGTACTGCGGTGGTGATCGAGGCATTTGAAGAAAGCGAGCGCCTTTTAAGCATTCGTGCGGAGATCTTTTGCGAAAAGGACTCGCATAAGCGTATTATCCTTGGTAAGCAAGGAAGTATGCTAAAAACGATTGGAAGCTATGCCCGCGAGGATCTTGAAAAATTCTTTGGTGTCAAGGTCTATCTTGATCTTTGGGTAAAGGTCAAGGAAAAATGGCGCGACAGCACCTTCCAGCTGATGAATTTCGGATATAACAAAAAGGACTATGAATGATTGACGCCCGAGCGTCGGAAAAGAGCGTATACCGATGGAACTCGTAATGGTTTCGGGACTTGTGGTGCGAACCACCGATTACGGAGAGCGCGACCGCATCCTCTCTCTATATACGGATGAGCTTGGCTTGATTACCGTAACGGCAAACGGAAGCCGCTCCCTAAAAAGCCGTTCACTCGTAGCGACTGAGCTCTTTTGCTATAGCCGCTTCGTTCTTGCAAAGCGTGCGGATCGATATACGGTAAAAGAGGTTGAGCTGATCGAAAGCTTTTTTGATCTTCGATCGGATGTCGCCAAGATCGCGCTCGCGGGGTATGCGTGTGAGGTCTTGTCGCACGTGGGCACAGAAAACATGCCAGAACCTGACCTTTTGCGTCTGTGCTTAAATACGCTTTACGCCATCGCGAAGGAAAGGGCGCCGAAAGAGCAGATCAAAGGGGCGTTTGAGATGCGCGCCGCGGCAATTCTAGGCTTTATGCCCGAGCTCTCTGTATGCGCCGATTGCGGAGAAGAGGGGGAGGACGTTGTGCTTGACGTCATGAACGGTGCTGTGCGGTGTGAAAACTGTCGCAGAGAAGCCGAGGAGGGACCGATGCTTGCTGCGGAAGAGGAGGCACACGCAACGATTTTGTGTCTTTTGACTGCGTCGGCACGTGCGGCTCTTTTCTATGTGCTTCGATGCCCACTTGAGAAAATTCTCTCTTTTCGTCTGGATAACGATGCAGATATGAAAAGCTTTTCGTATGCTGCGGAAACGTATTTGCTGAACCACTTGGAACGCACCTTCAAAAATCTTGAATTTTACAAAACCTTGCCGACGGAATAACGGCGGGAACGGAATAATATGGCAATCAAACAAAAAACACTTGAAACACTTGAATTTGATAAAGTAATTGCACAGCTTGCATCTCTTGCCTTTACCCCCGGTGCCAAGCTTATGGCAGAGCGTTTGACCCCTACGGACGACTACGAAGCGGTTGTTACGAGGCAAAAGCGTACCGAGGATGCGCGCCGTCTTTTGTCGCACAAGGGTATTCCGCCTTTTGGAAAGGCGGTTAATGTCTGTGACGCTGCAGAGCGGGCGGAGAAGGGCGCTGTGCTTTCGATGCATGAGCTTCTTGATATTGCCGATATTTTCACCTCAGCGCGCCTGCTCGGCGATTATTTGAACGGTAACCGACTGTTTTCTACGGTGTTGGATGAAAGCTTTGGTCGGCTTTTGCCCAACCGCACCTTAGAAGAGCGGATTCGCCGCACGGTGATTTCCGATGAGATGATTGCGGATGAAGCCAGCCCTGAGCTTGCGAGCATTCGCAGAAAAATGCGTGCCGCCAACAATCGGATCAAGGAAACTCTGCAGCAGTATGTGAGCGGTCAACGCTCCAAATATTTACAAGAAAATCTTGTCACCCTGCGTGACGGAAGATATGTGGTTCCCGTGCGTGCGGAATACCGCAACGAGATCAAGGGACTTCTCCATGATACTTCGGCTTCGGGCGCAACTCTGTTTATTGAGCCGATGGCGGTAGTGGAAGCCAACAACGAGCTCCGTGAGCTTGCCGCTAAGGAAGCCAGGGAAATTGACCGCATTCTTGCCGAGCTTTCTGCGCTTTGTGCGGAGTTTTCGGTTTCCTTGACACAAAACTACCGTTTGATCACCGATCTTGCCTTTGTGTTTTCCTGCGCCGCCTTGGCGGAGAGGATGAAGGCAGTTTCTCCCATTCTTTCCAAAAAACCGCTTGTTTCCTTAAAAGGTGCCCGCCACCCCCTGCTTGATCCCAAAACCGCTGTGCCGATCGATGTGGCACTCGGGGAAGAGTTTGACACGCTTGTAATTACAGGTCCAAACACAGGCGGTAAAACGGTTACCTTAAAAACGATTGGGCTTTTCGCTCTCATGACCCAGGCTGGACTTCAGATCCCTGCGCGTGAGGAGTCCGAGATGGGTGTCTTCTGCGAAATTCTCGCCGATATCGGGGATGAACAGAGCATAGAGCAGTCACTTTCGACCTTCTCTGCACACATTGTTACAACGGTAGATATTTTAAATCAAGCGACAGACGGTGCTCTCGTGCTTTTTGATGAGCTTGGTGCGGGAACAGACCCCGTAGAGGGTGCTGCGCTTGCTACGGCAATTTTAGAGGCTGTGCGTTCTTCCGGTGCTTTGGTTGCCGCAACCACGCACTATGCGGAATTAAAGGCGTACGCCTTACAGACGCCTGGGGTGCAAAACGCTTCCTGTGAGTTTGACGTGGGCACGCTACGCCCGACCTATCGCTTGATCATGGGAGCGCCGGGAAAATCGAACGCCTTTGCGATCTCCGAAAGACTCGGTGTTTCTTCTGCTATCGTCGCCCGTGCCCGTGCGCTGGTCAGCGAAGAAAACAAGCAGTTCGAAACGGTGATCGAGCGATTGGAAGCAGACCGCATCGCCATGGAAAAGGAGAAAAACGAGGCGCGCCGTTTGCGCGAGGAGTATGAGTCCTTTAAGGCAAAAGCCGAGGAAGAATTAAAGCAACGCACCAAAACTGCGGAGGATGAAATCAAAAAATCGCTTGAAAAAGCGCGGCAGATACTGGATAGCACACGTGCAACAGGCGATTTTGTGATGAAGCAGCTGGACGACGTTCGTAAAAAGCAGGATAGTGCTCGCTTTGCGGAGGAGCTTGCAGCTGCAAGACGGGATATCCGCGCTCAACTTGGAAAGAGCGACGAGATGTATTCTGCGTTTGAATATAACGAGGTCAATTTAGAAGAGGAATACGTGCTTCCGCGTCCCTTGAAGGTTGGCGACCACGTTTACCTCGTCAGCTTTGGACAAGAGGGAGAGGTCGTCACCTTGCCCGATAAAGACGGAAACCTGCAAGTAAAGGCAGGGATTTTGAAAGCAAAGACACATGTATCAAAAATACGTCTTTTGGGAAAATCACCTGTCAAAAAAGAACAGAAGGCAAAGGCGGTTTCCAAAATCAAAACGGCGATTGCCGACGGCTTTAAGCCCGAGATCGATGTAAGAGGTCTCACGGGGGATGAAGCGTGGTGGCGTATTGACAAATACATTGACGACGCATATCTTGCGGGAGTCAATTCCGTGCGCATTATTCACGGAAAGGGAACGGGTGCTCTCCGCGCCGCTCTTTGGGGATTTTTCCGTGCGGACAGGCGAATCGCATCCTTCCGTGCAGGTGTGTACGGCGAAGGTGATGCGGGTGTTTCCATCCTTGAACTGAAATAAAAAAGGCTGTTGCGAAAGCAACAGCCTAAAAGGTAATTACATTCCGAGGCAAGCGGCGCCGATGATTCCCGCATCGTTGCCGAGCTCAGCGACGACGATCTTACTCTTTTGGGGATTTTCACGTGTATATTGCTCTCTCTCAACAAGCTCGTTGAGGGGATCGAGAAGATAGCCGCGCTCGTTGCAGATGCCGCCTCCGATGCAGATGATCTCGGGCTGGAAGATGTTGATGATGCTGGCGATACCGCAAGCAAGATGCTCAATGTAGTAATCAACGATACCCGCCGCGACCTTGTCACCCTTTTTCATGGCGGCGAATGCTGTGCGCGCGGTAACCTTGCCGACAGCCTTGTATTCGTCTACCATCAGCGTGGGGATCGCCTTGATATCACACTCGATCACCTTTTCCTTGGTGACGGCGGAAAGGGCGGTAGCGGAGGAATATGCCTCCCAACAGCCGCGACGTCCGCAGGTGCATTGACGGCCGTTATAGTCAATAACGATGTGACCGAGCTCGCCTGCAGCGCCGTTGGAGCCGGAATAGATCTTACCGTCAATAATAATGCCGCCTCCAACACCTGTACCGAGCGTGATCATGACGGAGTTACGGCTACCGCGTGCGGCGCCTGCTTTGGCTTCTCCAAGAGCCGCGGCGTTTGCATCGTTTGCCACGAAGACCTTGTCTACGGGAAGATAGCGCTTGAAGATCTCTGCGATAGGGAAGTGATTGAAGGGAAGGTTGTAGGCGCGCTCCACGATACCGTTTTTATCGTCTACGGTGCCGGGGGTTGCGATACCCACGTAAGCCACCTCTTCCAGCGAGATTTTATTGCTTTTTAAGAGCTTTTCAACGAGTGCCGCCATGTCCTTGATAATGAGGTCGCCCTCTCTTGAAGCAATGGTAGGGACACTACCTTTGAAAAGAATTTTTTTGTTTTCATCTACGATACCGACGGCAATATTGGTGCCGCCAAGATCTACACCGACATAATACATGATAAATCTCCTTTGCTTTGAACGGTTGCGTTCTAATTCAATTATATCATAATCGCCTGTTTTGTCAAGCGGTTTCGGGAGATTTTTCGATAAAATGCTAAGGAAAGGAGAACGGGTATGAAAATTCTGGTTGGACTCAGCGGCGGCTTCGACAGTGCGTATACCGCGATGCTTTTGAGAGATGCGGGTCACACGGTAGAGGGTGCGGTTCTGGATATGCATTGCTATACCGAGATCGATGAAGCCCAAAAGACAGCGGAGTCCCTGGGGATTCCTTTCCATACGATTTCTTGCCGTGATTTGTTCGATAGAGAGGTCATAGAAGACTTTTGTGATGCTTATTCCAAAGCGCAAACCCCGAATCCTTGCATCGTGTGCAATGAAAAGGTGAAATTTCGTGCTTTGTATGACTACGCGCTTTCGCACGGATTTGATAAAATCGCGACGGGACATTATGCAAGAATTGTGGAGTCGGACGGCTGTATTTCCGTTGCTATGGCTGCCGATTTATCCAAAGATCAGTCTTACATGCTCTACCGCCTTCCCGCTGAAATTTTAAAAATGCTTTTGCTTCCGATGGGTAATATAATAAAAAAGGAAGCAAAATCAGAAGGGAAGCGACAGCTTCTTGTCGCTGCAGAGCGTGAGGAAAGTCAGGATATCTGCTTTGTGAAGGGAGAGAGCCATGCGGATTATATCGAACGCCGTCGCGGCGCTTTTCCGGAAGGCAATTTTGTGAACCAAGATGGGGAGCTTTTAGGACGGCACTCCGGCATTATTCGATATACCGTCGGTCAAAGAAAAGGGCTTGGCGTATCGGGAAAAACAAGACTGTTTATCCGTGAGATCGATCCTGAAGCCAATCGCATTGTTTTATCTGACCACGCGCCGCGCTGCAACAGCTTTTACTTGCGGGATGTTGTTTTCTCAGGCTTGACACGGGAAACAGCGCTTGCTTCTGATCGACTGATGGTACGCGTGCGCTATACTTCACCCTTGGTTTCTGCGTGTCTTTCTTTAGAAGGAGAGAGGATCAAGGTGACGTTTTCGGACGAAATCGGATGTACCGTATCCCCGGGTCAGTCTGCTGTTTTCTATTTTGAAGATCGCGTAGCTTGCGGGGGAATTATTGATTCCACCTCGATTTCTACCAATTTGTGACATTTAAAGGCATAATTTGTCAAAAACAAAAGAAAAGGCGAAAATTTGTGCAAAACGACGAAGTGTAGAAAAAAACTTCCTTTTTTTGTGCAAAATGACAACACAAAAACTACCAAATTCAACCAACAAACACTCATAAAAACCTCGAACCGCGTGAATTTAATTTACGCGGTTTTTATTTTTAAAACACGAGTTTTAAAAAACATAGATTTTATCGTATAAAATCGTCTTTTGATAAGTTATTTAAAATTACATATACAATGTTACCAACGGTAAAAAAGTGGATTTCTTTGTGGGGAAAGCGGTAAAGAATTACCAAACATATCCAAAAAAGCCAAATTTCGGCGAGAAACCCTCACTTTTCAAGATTTAGGCGCGCTTGACATTTTATAAATATTATGTTATGATAATGGGGTAAAAATGGTGTGAAAGCTTTGTGTGCAAACGCAGAGGTATCTTCACCGTGGTTTTACGAACAATTACTGGAGGAAAGGTTTTATGAAGACACGCTTTACGAAAGTCGTCGCTCTGTTTCTTGCGGTGTTCTTGCTGTTCGGCGCGGTTTGCATTCCTGCATCTGCCGCTTCGAAGACGGAAGACTCCTACCAAGATATCTTGGCGTCCTTGACCGCGGATCCTTATACGGATTATTTGGTCGGTGCTAAGAACGACGGTGCGACGAAGGGAGCACAGGAGATCAAATATGACGTTGATGAGCTTATCAGTCTTATTGATCCTGCTGCAACCACCAACTGGGATGCTGAAAAACACGTGAAGGAGCAATCCGTGCTCGATTTGTCAGATCCCGCAAATCCGACACAGAGCACACAAAAGTTTTTGGTTTTGCCCGATTCCGGTCAGGTGACATGGAAGCTTAATTTTACGGAGGAGCAGGCAGGTCTTTACGGCATCCGTATTGAATACGCGCCGATCGACGGTTCTACCGCTTCCGTAGAAAGAAAGCTTTTGATTGATGGCGTTGTCCCCTTCGACGAAGCGAGAGCATTTTCTTTGACGAAGGTGTGGCAGTACGCTTACACTGCAAAGGATGAAGAGCATAAAAACACCTTTGAGGTTGATGCAGGTGGCAACGATCTGCGCCCTGGCATTGCTTCGGTTCCTGCTCTTCGTACATACGAATGCACGGATATCGACGGCTTTTACAACGAACCCTTCCAGTTCCACTTTAAGGCCGGTACTCGCTCCTTGTCGCTTGTTGCAAGCAAAGAGCCTGTTTCCATTAAGTCCATCACTCTTTTCCCGGTAGAGGAGAGTAAGACTCTTGCGGACTGTAAGGCTGAGTGGGCAACGCTTCCCAACAATGTAGGTGCTGAAAGCTCGGTAACGCTTCGTGCTGAAACCCCCGCTTATGTATCCGACAAGGCGGTTTATCCTTCCAACGACCGTTCTTCCGCTCTCACCTCGCCGATTGAAGCCTTCTCTCAGAAGATCAACGTGATCGGTGCTTCCGGTTATAATACCACCGGTCAGTGGGCTTCTTACACCTTTACGGTAGAAGAGGACGGACTCTACAACATCGTTGCGCGCTTTAAGCAGTCGGCTCTTGAGGGTATGTTTGCCAGCCGTGTTATCAAGCTCGCAAGCTCCGACGGTGCTTACGGCTTTGCTGACGGTACGCCCAGCGTTCCTTATGAAGAGTGCTATTTTGCTCGCTTTGACTATTCGGACGATTGGTGCACCGAGGCGCTCAACACCGGTGAAGAGGGGTCTGAGCTTGTCTTCTACTTCAAGAAGGGCGTAACCTATACGCTTCAAATGGAGGTAGGTCTTGGCAGACTCGCAGATCTTTTGAATACGATCGAGTCTTCCTTGACGAAGATCAACAACTCGTATCTTGAAATTTTGAAGCTTACGGGTGCTGATCCTGACGAATACCGTGACTACGGCTTCCGCCGTGTGATGCCCTTGACGATCGAAGAGCTCGGTAATCAGGGCAAAATCCTTAACGAACAGGCAGTTCTGCTTCGTGAGATCTGCGGAACCTCCGGTTCTAATATCGCAACCCTTGAAAATATTTCTCGTCTTTTGCTTCGTATGTACGAGGACGAGGACGAAATTGCATCCAACCTTTCCAACCTCAAATCTTATATCGGTACTCTCGGTACTTGGATCAATACTGCAAAGTCTCAGTCGATCACGGTTGACTATTATCAGATTGCTTCTCCCAATACCGAGCTTCCTAAGTCGAACGCAAACTTCTTCCAGTCCTTCTGGTTTGAAATGAGATCCTTCGTTGCGAGCTTCTTTGTCGACTATGATTCGATGGGTGTCTCTGCGGAAGACGGCGCTGCCGCTTCGATCTCCGTTTGGCTCGCATACGGTCGTGACCAGTCGCAGATCTGGAAGAATTTGATCACCAACAAGTTCTCCAATGAAGAGAAGATCGCCGTTGACCTTAAGCTTGTTGCCGTCGGCACGCTTCTTCCTTCCGTTCTTGCAAAGCAGGGTCCTGATTCCTACATCGGTCTTGACGCAGCTTCCGTTATCAACTACGCGATCCGCGGCGCTGTTGTCGAGATTCAGGATTACGAGGGCTTTGATCAGGTCGTCGGCTACAATCACACCGAGCAGAGACTTGATACCTCCGGTGAAATCCCCACTTGGGTTACCGATTATTATATGGTAGATGAAGCCGGAAACAAAACGCTCGTTGACATGAAGGACATCAAGTTCAACGACGCTACCATGGTTCCGATCACCCTTTACGAGAAGACTTAC
>SVTN01000149.1 GCA_015063765.1 Oscillospiraceae bacterium
ACGCAAAGCGTCAATTCATTACTATCTGGAGAAAATTGTCTGAAGCAACGCAAAAGCACTTATGACAAACGATTTATTCGTTATCATAAGTGCTTTTTTAAAAACTTCGTTATGGGGCTCACGCTAAAGGCGAAGCCTAAATTTTTTAAAGCATGGATAATAGGGTATCTTCATCAATGACGGGAATGCCAAGCTCGTTTGCCTTGGTGAGCTTGCTGCCTGCAGCCTCACCTGCCACAACGTAGGAGGTCTTTTTGGAAACAGAGCCCGAAACCTTGCCACCCGCCGCCTTGATCTTCTCGCTCGCCTCGTCGCGCGAGAGGGTGGGGAGCGTGCCTGTCAAAACGAAGGTCAATCCGGCAAGGGTGTCGGCAGGAGCTTCCTTCACCGCGTCAAACAAAACATCGGCGTCGCGCAAGCGCTCAATGAGCGCACGGTTTTCTCCGTCGGCAAAGAATTCGCAAAGCCCCGAGGCTGTAATGGGCCCTACGTCGGGAACCGCCGCAAAATCGTCAAAGGAAGCAGAGAGGCATGCGTCCAGCGTGCGGAAGCGCGCGGCAACCGCCTCGGCGGCACTCTCACCCACCTGACGGATGCCAAGAGCGAAAAGAAGCCGCTCAAGGCCCGCTTTGCGGGATGCGTCAATGGCGCGAATGAGGTTTTCTGCCGATTTTTCTCCCATGCGCTCTAAGGTTGCCACGTCCTCGGCACGCAGAGAATATAAGTCGGACGCATCCTTGATGAGCCCGTTTTCCAGAAGCGCGGAAACGACCTGTACGCCAAGCCCGTCAATGTTCATCGCACCCTTGGAAGCAAAGTGGATGATACCGCGTGCGCGCTGTGCAGGACAGCCTGCATAGATACAGCGTACCGCCGCTCCCTCACCCGCGTCGTCGCGCACCACGGGGTGACCGCAAGAGGGGCAAAGCTTTGGCATTTCGAAGACCGTTTCGCCGCCCGTCCGTCGCTCGGGAAGGGAGCGCACGATCTCGGGAATGATATCTCCCGCCTTTTGCAGGATTACACGGTCGCCGATGCGGATGTCCTTGGCGGTAATAAAATCAAGGTTGTGGAGGGTTGCACGGGCAACGGTGCTTCCCGCAAGATAGACGGGAGTCAGCTCTGCCGTCGGGGTAAGAACGCCGGTGCGCCCCACCTGTACGGTGATGCCCTCTAACGTCGTTTCGACCTGCTCAGGCGGATATTTGTAAGCAACCGCCCAGCGCGGTGTGCTGGTCAGCTCGCCCAGGGTGCGGCGCACGTCGAACAGATCTGCTTTAACGACGGCACCGTCAATATCAAAGGGAAGAGAGGGGCGCAATTCTCCAAGACGGGTGATATGCGCCTTGATCGCCTCCTTGTCGGAAAGCAGAGCCTTATGCGGAAGCGTTACAAAGCCAAGCTCGGAAAGGCGCGCAAGCGTTTCGGTATGGCTTTTTGCCTCACGCCCGTCGGCGTAGAGGGAGCCCTCTTGCAGATTGAAGATAAAGATGGATAGACGGCGGGAAGCCGTGATACGGGAGTCAAGCTGACGGAGTGAGCCTGCCGCCGCGTTGCGGGGATTTGCAAAGCGTGCAAGCCCCATCTCCTCGCGGTCACGGTTGATTTCGGCAAAGACGGCGCGCGGCATGTAGACCTCGCCACGCACGCAAAGATAGGGAAGCGGCTCTGTGAGCGTCAGGGGAATATCACGGATGGTACGGAGATTTTCGGTCACGTCCTCACCGACGTTTCCGTCACCGCGCGTTGCACCGCGCACAAAAACGCCGTTTTCATAGGTGAGCGCCACCGAAAGACCGTCGATCTTCGGCTCGACCGAATAGGCGATATTCTCGATGCGCTCCTCGCTTTTTACGAGAAAGTCGTCAAGCTCGTCAAAGGAAAAAACGTCCGAAAGACTGCCGAGCGGAACTCTGTGGGTAAACTTCTCAAACTTGTCGAGTGCCGCACCGCCGACACGCTTGGTAGGCGACGCGGGATCGTCGTATTCGGGAAAGTCCTTTTCCAAATCACAAAGCTCGCGGAAGAGCGCGTCATACTCGAAATCCGAGATCTCGGGCGCATCCTCTTCGTAATATCGTTTGGAATGGTAGCGCAGCTCGGCGCGTAATGCTTCGATCCGTGCTTTGGCTTGCTCGTTCGTCATATCGGCATCCTTTTTTAGGTTTTTTTACGCTATTAGTATACCAAGAAAACGAAAAAAAGTCAAGCCTGCATTTCAGCAAAAAGAAGCTTTGCGAGCGCCTCGCTCGGCGCTGTTAAGGGCAGGCGGCATTCTCCGCTTCCGTACCCCAAAAGTCGGAGAGCTTCTTTGACGGGGGCAGGGCTCGTTTCCTTAAAAAGCAGACGGCAAAGAGGGAAGAGTGATGCATATCCGCGCCTTGCCCCCGCAACGTCACCGCAAACAAAGGCGCGGATGACGGAACGCACCCGAGAGGGGTAGAGGTTGGAAACGACGGAGATGACCCCCGCACCGCCGAGGGCGAGCGAGGGAAGCAGGAAACTGTCGTTCCCCGTGTAGATCGTCTTGCTTTCGCTGAACGCTTCGCAAAGCGTAAAAAACTTTTCGGTGTTGTCCTCCGCCTCCTTGACCCCGACAATGTTAGGGTGGGGAAGGATGGCTTCGTAATCGGCAAGGGTAAGATTTCCGCCCGTGCGCGCTGGGACGTTATAAAGGATAACGGGTGCGTCCGTTTCCTCAGCAATCTTTAAAAAATGCCGTCGGATCCCCTCGCTTGTACCGCGGTTATAGTAGGGTGTCACTACAAGCACCCCGTCCGCCCCCAAAGCCGCCGCACGCTTGGAAAGTGCCAGAGCGCGCGATGTGTCGTTGGAACCCGTACCCATCACAACGGGAATTTTACCCGCTACCCGTTCGACGGCAAAGCTGAGAAGGGCATCACGCTCCTTATCGGAGAGGGTCGGTGCCTCTCCCGTTGTGCCTGCCACAATGACAGCATCCGCCTCCTCCTTTTGCAGATCGATCAAGCGGCCGAAGGTGTCAAAATCGATC
>SVTN01000150.1 GCA_015063765.1 Oscillospiraceae bacterium
TACAGAAACGCGAGCGGCAAAAGATGCTTGTGCGACGCACCTGAAAAGCGGCGCACGGCGTGCGGCACGAGAAGTCCAACAAAGGAAAGAAGCCCCGCAAGGCTGACAGCCGCCCCTGCAAGCACCGCAGAGAGCACCAAAAGAAGGGCGCGTGTGCGTGCGGCATGAAGTCCGAGTCCGTAAGCGTTTTCATCTCCAAGCGTCAGAAGATCCAATTCATTCGAAAGAGTAAAAAGAATGAGGGATGCCAAGGGGATAAGGACGGCGGCGGGCAGGATGCGCGCGTAGCTCACCCCCGAAAAATCACCCACGCGAAAGGAAGCGCCTAAGATCGCCGTATCGGGAACGAATACGGTAACGGCGTCACGCGCGGCGCCGAGCAGGCTGTTGAGTGCCACACCCAAGAGGATCACCGTGCCGCGCGACAGCCCCCATTTTTTCGCCCCAAGGCTGACAAGCATCACGGAAAGAAGTGCGCCGCCAAAGGCAAAGAGGGAAAGCGGCAAGCCTCCGAGGATGCCAAGCGCACCTGCCAGCGTGACGGCGAAGCCCGCACCCGCATTGACACCGATGACGCTCGGGGAGGCTAAACGATTGCCGAGTGCCCCCTGCAAAACGGCGCCCGAAAGCGCAAGCGCACCGCCTGCGAGAAGAGATGCGAGCAGGCGCGGAAGGCGGACATACAAAAAGATCCTTACCTCGGGGGCTTGGTATGCGCCGTCCTTAAGCGCAGTAAGAAGCGAAGAAAAAGAAAGATGGGTGCTACCGAGGGAAAGCCCTAAGAGGATCGACAAAAGCAAAAGCGCTCCTGACGTGAAATACAGCAGGAAAAATCGCTTTTTACTGTGCGGTAAGAAGGTCAAAAAGTGCTTCATAAGCATCTCCCCAGCGTGCGTTCGGTTTTAGGTGAAAGAGGGATCTGTCCATCACGTGAAATCTTCCCTCCTCGATAGCATCAAGAGTGCTCCATGCGGGATTTTCCGCCATCATACGGTCAAGCGAGGCTTTTGCCGCCGTTTCGTCCTTTCCCATACTGACCGTAAAGATATGATGCGGCTCATCTAAAATGATCTTTTCGATGCTGAGGTCATCCAAAGCACCGCCGTCGGCGATATTGATACAGCCGAAGTCGAAAAGCATTTCACCGAGGACGGTCCCTTCACTTCCCTTTGCTTTGACCGAGCCGGAGGAAGCGCGCAGAAAAAGCACCTTGCGCTCAGCATCCGTCAACGAAAGTGCCCTATATTCCGCAAGGACAGCGTCGATCCGTTCTTTTTGGGCGATACCGTTTTCCTCGTATAGGTCCTCTCTGCCCGTGATCTCGGTACAGGTGCGAAGCATGGAAAGATAATCGTCAAAGCTGTTAAGATCAAAGTACAGAACGGCAATACCCGCAGCGGTGAGGGCTTCCTCTAACGCCACATGCGAGGCTGTAGAGGCACTTGCCAAAACGAGATTGGCACCCGAGGAAAAAACCGCTTCTAAGCTTGGAGAATGTGCGCCGCCGAGATTGACGGCACCTTCGAGAGGCAAAGAGAAATCCTCCCACGCGTCCTCTGCCGCCGCGACGAGCGTACCGCCCGACAGATACCAGATATCGGCAAAGCTCCCGAGAAGAGAGGCGACACGAAGCCCCTCTTTCGGAACGGATACGCATCTTCCTATGCCGTCGGTGACGGTGCGTGTTTCGGACGAGGGGGCGTTGGAATTCGGGGCACAGGAGGCAAAAAGGAAAGAGCATGCAAGCATGCATGCGAGCAAAAAGCAAAAGCGTTTCAAATGCGCAACCTCCCTCAAAAGCATTGACACAGGCGGAAAAATATGCTATAGTTATTATAGCACACGACATCTCGCATGTCAATCGAAAGGATATAAAAATGGCTATCACAAAAGAAGATATTGCAAGCGTCAAGGGAAGAGGCTTTCTCATCAACCGCGGAACGGAATGTTTTTCGGGGCGACTCGTTTCTGTAGGCGGACTGTTCACGGCAGAGGACCTTTTGGCGGTTTCCGAGTGCGCAAAGAAATTCGGCTCGGGCGAGGTCGCGTTCACCTCCCGCCTTTCCGCCGAGATCATAGGCATTCCCTTTGAGAAGATCCCCGAAGCGGAGGCATTCATGGCTGAGCGCGGGCTTTATTTTGGCGGCACGGGTGCAAAGGTTCGCCCCATCACCGCATGCAAGGGGACGACCTGCATTTTCGGCATCATTGATACGCGTGCCCTGGCAAAAGTCATCCACGACCGCTTCTATGTTGGAATGCGCGGCGTTGCACTTCCCCATAAATTCAAGATCAGCGTGGGCGGCTGTCCCAACAGCTGTATGAAGCCGAGTCTTAACGACGTGGGAATTGAAGGATGCCGTCAAGGCGGTGTTTCCCTTTGCCGCGTATACGTGGGCGGAACATGGGGCAGAACGATGCAGAGAATGGGAACACCCCTCTCTACCCTTTATACCGCAGAGGAAATTCCCGATGTCATTGAAAAAGTGATGCTCTTTTACCGTGAGAACGGCAAGAAAAAGGAGCGCCTTGGAGCGCTTGTTGACCGCGTGGGTATCGAAGCCTTAGAGGCGGCGATCGCAACCGACGATCTGCTTCTCCGCCGTGACGCCATCCTTGCGGCACCTATTCTTGAATAAACCCAAAAAAGCACCGCGAAAGGGTGGTTCTCATAAGGATGTTACCATTCTCCTTGTAGGGACCGGCGTCCTCGACGGTCCCAAAATGCATAATTGCTCAGCAAAAGACAAAGATTAACCCCGACAGATTTTCAAACGCTCTGTCGGGGTTTGCTATTCAATAAATTGGAATTTGTCATTTTGTAACACACCAAATAGCTAATGGCACATAGCAGCTCACTAATACGAGTCTTTGCCAAAGACCCCCGTATCTCAAAACAGTATTAGCGAATTTTTCTTTCTCCCCCATAATGAAGAAGCAGAAGAACAAGAACGTTGCAATAAAGCTAACAAGCGAGATCGCTCCCA
>SVTN01000016.1 GCA_015063765.1 Oscillospiraceae bacterium
CCAGAGCGACACCTCTCCGACTGCCTTCACGTACGATGGACTCATGAACGAAATACAGCAGTACTCCCCGCGCGGGATCTTCGGCGTGCTCGCCGACCGCGCGTCGGTCTCCAACGTCACCGCTTGCAACGTCAAGGTTGGAAGAGTCGACAGAGCAACGATGGAAAAGGAAGACCTTTATACCAACCCCGTCGCGGGCGTGATCGTCGGTACCACCTGGGGAAGCGTGACGATCTCGGGCTGTGTCACCGACGCAGACTGCGAGGCATACGGCTATATCGCCGCGGGCGGGATTCTGGGACTTGCGCACGGCGGCGTGCAGATCACGCAGAGTGTCAATAACGCCACGGTTTCGGCAAGTGAGGCGTGCGGCGGAATCGTCGGCTACGGCTTTAACACCGACGTATCCTACTGCGTCAACCAAGGCAAGGTACAAAATTATTCTCTCACCCCCTGGTCGGCCGTGGGCGGCATCATGGGTGCTCTGCTCGCCAACTCCGAAAACACCTCCAACTCGATCAGCCATTGCGTCAACACCAAGGACGCCGAGGTCTCTTCGGTCGACTTTCAGCCCGCGGGAAGCGGTCCCAACAGCGTGGCGATCGGCGGCATCATCGGAACCGACAACTCCTATCCCGGCGCGAACATCTCCTATTCGGATTGCTACAATCTGCAAAGCCACTTTTCCTCCGTCTTTTTGGACAATGACAACACCTACACAAGCTATCTGACCGCCTGCGGCGGTATCACGGGATATTCCAAGAACGCCGGAACCGTAAAATCAAGCCGGGAATACGACGCTTGCTTCAGCGTCGCGTGCGATTACGTCAACGACGTCGTCGGCAAGAAGACGACCTATCCCTGCAACTACAATCCCCTGGCAAACAACAACGCGGGCGAGCTCAACGCCGCACCCTACGCGGGTCTTTTGAGCGCATCGCTCACGTCTTCCCAGATCAGAAACGGCGTGGGAAAGCCCGAAACGGCATTTGCAACCTGTCAGTACGGCATTTCCGAAGAGCAAATGGCACAAAAAGAAGAATATCAAGCGATCCTTTCAAGCGCGGACACCTTTGATGCATACAAGGATGCGCCCAAATACGCGGGTGTCCAAGAAGCAATTGACAAAGAACAGAGCTATTCTCTCCGCTTCCTCGCGACGCTCTCTCATGCTGATTTCTATCAAACGGGCATGGAGATCATTGCCACTTATGCCAACGGACAGACCGAAACGCTTCGCCTTGTCGCAGACCGCTGCTTTGACACTGTCGTCGGTATGCGCGACGGCGTCACAATTCCCTACTCTGCCACCTCCTTGGGCGGCAAGAAGGTCATCGCACTGACGCACAGCGTCGATCTCGAAGCCTGTGGCGCAGCAACCTATCGCGTCACACCCTTCTTCGTCGTCGAAGAGGGCGGCGAGACATCCTACGGACGCACCTGGACCGTTCGCTATGCCGCCGATGGTAGCTTCGTCGATCAAAAGATAGCCGAGCTTGCGCGTGTCGGTGACACGACCTCGCTCTATACCATCGTCTATCCCCCAGAATCCACCAATGCCCCCGTTTACGCTGCCGTGACGCTGCAATATCACGTATTGACCAATTGCGGCATCAAGCTTCCTCTTTTCCATCAAAAAAGCGTGTATGAGGACGATTACGAGATCGTGATCGTTGAGGCTCCCGAGATGGAAACGGGAGCCTACAAAACCGAGGTCAGCGGCAACAGACTGTTCGTGACGGCGGGAGATATGTTCGGATATATCGGTGCGGCACAGGCTTTGACCCAAACCTTATTCCCGACAGGCTTCATCAATCTGGGTGATACCTGCAACACGCGAGGCACCTACGCGCGCGAAATGCTCACCCAAAAGGCGGGATCGATGCGCGTCATCTTCCAAAACGCGTGGTTTCGCGACAACGGTCCCTTCTCCGGCGGACTCTTCGACACCGTAACGGGCTACGACTATCAGCTCGCGCTGGTCATGAGCTACCTCCCCGACGTCATCGGCTTGAACGAATTCTGGAATGGCTGGAGAGGCTCGGGATTCGTCGAAGCCATGGCGGAAAACGGCTACGTCGAGGTACAGCCCAAATACGGCAACACAGGCAATTACGTCGTTCTCGGCAATCCGATCTTCTACAACAGCGCGACCACGGAATATATCGAGGGCTCGGCGCGTCATATCTCTTACGGCATCTATCAAACCGCGGACACCAACGGAAACGGCGTCAACGAAGCGCTTTTGCGCACGTCGGGCCTGTTTGCGGGCAGATATTACGACAACACCGAGACGGTCGACGCCACCGCCATCGTGGCAACCTTCCGCGACAAAAAGACACAACAGACCTACTCGGTCTGCTGTACGCACATGGAATCCAACACCTTCGTCGATCCCCAAATTGCCCCCTTGGGCAACCCGCTTCGTTGGGAGCAGGCGGAAAAGCTGATCGCATTCTTAAAAGACTATCAGGCAGAGTACGGCACAACGATCATTCTTGGTGGTGACCTCAACTCACAAGACACCTATGCCCCCGGAAACTATTCGGCAAACGGCAAGACACTCCGCTTTGACAGCTCGATGCTCTTCTCCTATTACGACGGCAGACAGATCCCCTATCTCTATTCTGCATGCGAAATGCTGCGGGAAAGCGGATTCATCAACTGCCGCAATGATACGACGAATACGGCGTATAACGTCTCCATGCACAACTATCCGATCTGGAGCAAAGACCTCAAGGCTTACGTCGGACACCAGGCGAGCACCGCAAACAACCCGTCCAGCACTGCCTATAACTCCTCGATCGACCATATCTACGCGCTCGAATCCGCGCAAGGCGTGCTCGAAACCACCGCCTACCGCAACCTCGCCCCCGAAACCATCCTCTGCTCCTCCGACCACAAGCCGGTCATGATCGATTTCAACCTCAACGAATAACTTCCGCGTCAAACGGACGGGCTGTCTCAAGCGAATGCTTGAGACAGCCCTTTTTTATTCGGGTTTCTCTTCCGAACAGACCCCCAACAGATCACACACGTTCAAAATCTCTTTTTTGGCACGGTGACGAAGCTCCGCGGCGGCTTCAAGGAGCAAGGGGGCGGCAGAGTCTCGTGAGGAGATGCAAGCCTCCAATTTTTCCACCAGCACGCCCACGCTCAGCTCCTCCTCCAAAAGAAGCTCCTGCCCCGCCTCTTTCGCAAAGGAGACGATTTTGGCATCCCTCGGATCGGCGGGAATCCCCACGGCGGGAAGCTTCATCGCCGTGGCGAAAACCAAGGCGTGCAGCCGCATAACCACGGCGGTTTTACAAATTCCGAGCAAAGCTGCGACATCGGCGGGCTCTCGCAAGGTGATTCGGCGCGCACCGAGCGCGGCAAGATCTTCGGAGATCTCGACGCGATCGTGTTGCGGATCCAATATGGGAATCAATGGGATCAGCCGATGGCGCAAGCAGACCACGCGCACTGCCGCGCAAATAAGTCGGCGAGAAAGCGCCGTTGAGCGTCCGCCGCGCAGAACGACGCCAAGATATCCCTTCGCGCCAAGGATTTCGTGAGAAAAAAGGATCGCCGATGCGCGTGAGCGCGGCGGCAGAGGCATCAAAAGCCCGGCATCCGCGCCCAAATGCAGTCGCCCCGCATCCACACCGATCGAGGAAAGCAGACGCAAGGAATCCACGTCCCGCAGACCGACGTAATGACAGCGATTCAACACGCGCGCAACCTGTCTGCAGGCAGGCTTCCCCGAGAGAGGTCCGATTCCCGCCGCACAGATCGCGCTGGGAACGCCCATCCAATGCGCCAGGCGCAGAAGCGACAGATAGTAAAACAGCGAACGCCTACTCGTCAGTGACGGTAAAAGTGAGCCGCCACCGCAAATAAAAAGCTTCGCGCGCGCAAGAGCCACGAGGATCGCGATCGGATTCTTGCGCGATACGCAATGCACGCCGAAGCGGCGGCGGTCTCTGCGCCAAGAGCCGCTGAGCGCGGTCACCTCGACCTCGGGAGCGACGCTGTGAAAGCCCTCCAGCATTCCGAGTAGGATAGCATCGTCACCCGCATTTCCACATCCGAAGTAACCGCCCACAACCACATGCGCACGCGCGCAAGGACGAATGCAACGGTGATAAAACGCGTAGGTCTCACGGCACATGCGATCGGCACTGAAGCGTGACTGCATCAAGAAACGACAAAAAATCCCCGTCTGTCGCCGCCGCACGGGGTCCTCCAAAAGCTCCTTCAGCGCATCCTCCAATTTCGCAGGGCTCGGGAGCGCTTCTCCCCTGGCACAAAAATTGGAAAGAGCGGCACGCTCGGCGTTTTCTTCACAAAGAATACCTCCAAAGCCCTCGTTTCCGCAAAGCACGACGGCACATCCGCAAGCACACGCCTCCATCGCCGCGCGCGAAACGCCGACGAAAATAGACGCCTCACGCAATCGCGTCGGCATATCCGTCTCCCAGCCTCGAAGCTGTACGCCCGAGCGTCCGACCTCGGCATTGATCTCCTCCGCGCGCGCCCGTATGCGCTCGTATTCGCTTCCTCCTCCCGCAATCTCGACCGTGAGCGCGGGATAGCGCCGCAACAGCGACGGCGCGATCGCGCAAAGGAGCTCCGCGCCACGGCTGCAATCGGCATCCAAGCGGCTGGCAAATAAGATTCGTAAGTCTCCCTCTCGCGCTTTTTCGGGTGGAGAAAAATACGCGCAATCGATCCCGTTTGGAATCACGTGCACACGCTCAGCGGGAACGCGGTATTTTTCACACACGTACTCCCGCAGATCCTCGCTGATCGCAAGCGTTCGCTCACCCCAATAGCAAAGCCTTGAGAGGATCGGACCGCTGCGAAAGCGCGCGTGCACGCTGACCGCGACGGCACACCCCCCTCTTTTCGCGATCCCGCGCAACAGAAAGGCGGGAATCCGCGCGTGCGCGTGAAGAACATCAAACCGCTCCGCACGTACAAGTCCGAGAATCCTTTTCCGAATTTTCCAAAGACGCCAAGGGGCATGCGTCGGCAGCTTTTCGCGAAGCACGCGTATGCCCTCCCGCTCCAGACGATCCGCCACCGATCCGCCGCCGCACAAAAGCCAAACCTCGGCTCCCATGCCCCGCAAGCCGCGGATCAATTGCGCGATATGCGTTTCGACTCCGCCCGCGTCCATACGGTCGGTCAACATCAGAATCTTCATTCGTTTTTCACACGCCGCCGACCGCTCGGCGGCGTCCTTTCCAAAGGCTTGTTTTCTTGCAAGACTATTTTTTGCAGCTCGTTGCCTTTTCATACCAAGCGCGCCGTCTTCCGACAAAAAGCGCGCACCTCGACCGCATTTTGACAATATACTTTGAAGGGAGAGGCATCGCGGAAGAAAATTCCTGCGGCAAACTTTTTCCACGGTGTTTACCGCCCTCGGTTGACGGGAAGAATAGAAGCAGAACAGCACGGTGGAATCATTCGCCTCAAGCACAAAAGAAAGGAAATTCGATCATGAGCGTCAGACGCGGAGATATTTATTATGCCGATCTCAGTCCTGTGATCGGCTCGGAGCAGGGCGGTCTGCGCCCCGTTCTCATCATTCAAAACGACATCGGAAATCGATACAGCCCCACCGTCATCGCGGCGGCGATCACGTCGCGCATGAGCAAAACGAGACTTCCCACACACATTGACATTTATGCCGACGAGGTCGGTCTCGCCAAGGACTCGGTCATTCTTCTGGAGCAGATCCGCACTCTTGACAAGCGGCGGCTAAAGGAAAAAATGGGACACCTGGACGAGCGCACGATGGACCACGTCAACACGGCGATCGCCATCAGCTTCGGGCTTGGTACGCCCCAGCAGGACGCCGCCAACCGTGCCATGATGCACAGAGTCCCGCCCTACACCCCTCGCACCCCCACCGCAGTTGCCGCGGTGACCGCGCAAGAGGACGACGGACGCGCACCGCAAGCCACTTCCACCGCCGACACACCGCAAGGAAGCTGAGATCCTACATGACGTCAAACAAAGCTCCCACGCTTGATAGGCATGGGAGCTTTATTTCGGCAAGCCATGCACCTGTCAGGGTTGAATCAGCGTGATCGGCTTGTTCTTTTTTTTCGTATATTTCACAGTATATCGGGTGCCTCTCGATCGGCTATCCCATATGATAAGCACAGCATCAGCCATATCCACCATTTGCTCGTTGCGCTTGAGCGGTGCAGCTCGTCCGTACAGATCATACCGCGGGCGTACGATATATTTGGAAAGACGATGCAAATCCGCATACTCCTCTGCCAAACGATCGATCCCACAAGCTCCACCGCTGATAACAGTGTCAACGTCATGCGGAATATAGGGTGACAGGTCAAAATCGGTGATGCTCCGCGAACCAACGATCAGCAATTTCATAGAATCCCCCCTTTCGAATATATATATATATATAAGTATATACCAAAATAGGTGGATTGTCAATAGGGTATCTATTCGATAAAATAGATATCAAGGGAGGGATATCTATGGTAAGATTGAAGATCGATCAATGCTTGAAGCAGCGTGCTATGACACGCTATGAGCTAGCCAAGCGAACCGAGATCAAATTTCAAACGATAGACCGTTACTATAAAAACCGTGTCGTTCGTTACGACAGCTACATTTTAGACCGCATCTGCGCGGTTTTGGAATGTCAGCCATGCGACATCATCGAATACGTGAAGGACGAGGAAACACCTACGCCCTAATACGACGTTCGAAAGGTTTATTCACAAAGGAAAAGCCGATGCGAAATCGCATCGGGTGCTAAAGGACAGTGAAAAAAGCCGATATGGAGTTTATTCCATATCGGCTCTTTTATGTTGCACTAACACATACAGTGGTGAGTAAGTGCGCATTTCCTGACAGTTTTTCGTGATATGCTGTCTTCGACAGCGTGATATTTTTGCTGTGCAAAAGTGATATTGCTCTGCAAGCAGAGCAGTTATATTCTATTCGCCCCCAATAAACTCGCGAAGCGAATATCACTCGGCGCAAGCCGAATACCACTGCGTAGCAATACAACTCGCCGCAGGCGAATAGAGTTGGCGTTGTGTCCTTAGGAACACAACGCCATTTTCTGCGCTTTTTTCTTTGCCTTTTGCTTGACATTTCACATGTTTTATGGTATCCTTCATATATAGACTCTGCAAGGAGATGCTCGTTCTATGAGAGAATTTTTTGCCTACTTTTTCGGCAAGGGAGAAACCGAGGAGTTTGCCTCCTTTTCGCTTGCGCATTTTCTTCCCATCCTCATCGCGGCAGGCGTTATTTATCTCATCTTCCACTACCGTGCGCAGCTTTTGGAAAGCAAGCACGACGTACATATCCGTTATACCCTCGCCTTCACCATGATCGTTTGCGAAATGTCCTATTTCTGGCGTCTTGTCGGCATTACATCCTTAAATCCCAACCCCGTTGACCACCTGCCCATCACCGTTTGCGGCTGGTGTGTGATCTTCGCAAGCTATCTTGTCATCGGCAAATCACAAAAGCTCTTCGATATTTGCTATTTCTGGCTGTTTGCGGGCACGATCTTCGCGCTTATCACCCCCACCGTCATCACCTATACGGGTCCCACCCGATTCCGCTACTATCAATTCTGGTTAGAGCACACCCTCGGCTACGTTGCCATCTTCTATATGATCTTCGTGCATAAGATGCGTCCCACGCTGCGCTCTGCCGCGCGCGCCTACGCATGGTTTGCCGTTTTGGCGGCGGTCGCCTATGCCGCGAACCGCATCATCGGTCCCGGCGCAAATTATCTCTTTATGGCGCGCCCTGAGGACACCCCCTCCATTCTTGATATTTTACCCCCCAACTTCCTTTTAAGGCTCTTTGTAATGATCGCCGTGGTCACCCTGCTCTTTGCCCTTTCGTATCTCCCTTGGTATTTGATGGATCGCAAAGCAAAAAAGAAAGAGGAAGCATGACATGAACGCACCGAAGCGACTCGTTCATCTTGATTTTCACACCTCCCCCGAAATCGAGGGCATTGGCGCTCGCTTTTCTAAGGAAAATTTCCAAGCGGCGCTCAAAAAGGGGCATGTGGAAAGCATTACCGTTTTCGCGAAATGCCATCACGGACTTTTCTATTACCCGACAAAGGTCGGCAGGATGCACCCCCATCTTGATTTTGACCTCGTGGGGGCAGAAACCGAGGCGGCGCATGAGATCGGCGTGCTTGCCCCCGTCTATATCACGGCGGGCTGGTCGGCAGGGGATGCAGACGCACACCCCGAATGGGTGATGAAGCGGCGCGACGGCACACCCATCGCCACCCCAAACTACAAGACCGAGTACCCCGACGCCCCCTTGGGGCATTGCGCATGGCAGCTGCTTTGCCTGAACGACGGCGCATACGCCCGCCATATTTATGAGATTACCGAGGAGATCTCCACGCGCTACCCGCGTCTTGACGGTCTTTTCTACGATATCTGCACCAATGGCTCCATGTGCTTTTGCGATGAATGCCGCGCAGGCATGAAGGAAATGGGACTCGACCCCGAAAGCGACGCTGACGCAAAAAAATACTTTAAGATCAAGCACCGCGCCTTTATGCAAAAGTGCTGTGACATCTTAAAGAAATATCACCCCACGGCGACCGTGTTCTTCAACGGCACGGTAGGACAGTATAACCCCGAGTACCACGAATTTGATTCGCAATATGAGATGGAAAATCTCCCCACCGCCTGGGGCGGCTACAACGCGCTACCCCTGCGCGCCAAGGTCTTTTCTCACAAGGGGAAGCCCGTGGTGGGCATGACGGGAAAATTTCACCGCGATTGGGGCGAATTTGGCGGCTTTAAGACCAAGGAAGCCTTAAAATATGAGGTTGCCGCCATGGCTATGTACGGTGCCGCCGCCTCTGTCGGCGACCATCTGCATCCCGACGGTGAGATGGAAGGGGAAACCTATCAGAACATCGGCTACGCCTACGAATACGCCGAAAGGATCGCCCCCTATTCCTTTGGCGGCAAAAATGTTTCCACACTCGGCGTCTATCCCTCGACCGACCGAAACGACTATGAAGCCAACGAGGGCATCTCAAGCATGCTGATCGAGGCGGGGCTGGACTATGATGTGGTGCATGAAAACAATTTTGCCGATTTCGACACCGTGATCATTCCTGCGGGCACACACCTTGAAAGCGGTGCACGCGACGCCTTAAAGGACTATCTTTCGGCAGGCGGTAAGCTGTTTTTGGAAGCAGATGCTTTGGTCGAGGACGGAAAATTTGCCATTGACCTCGGCTTTGAATATCTCGGCGCACCCCAACATGACAATGACTATATTTTAGCCAAAGCCGTTTCTGACGCTCCCATTCTGTGCAACCACCCCGCGCATCGCATTCACGCCGCGGGAGGCGAAATCCTTGCCGAGGGATTACCTCCATACTTCAACCGCACCCTTCGTCACTATTGCGGTCACAAAAACACACCGCATGACAAGAATGCAGAGCGCTTCCCCTCCATCATCAAAAAGGGGAATGTCATTTATTCTGCGCATCCTCTTTCAAAGCAATATTTTGAATACGGCTCCATCTACCATAAGCGCGCATTTCTCTCGGCGCTTGCCGCCCTCTATACAGATCCCGTCTGTACCGTTTCGGGGCTCATGTCCCAGGGGCGCGCATCTCTCATCGAGCAGGAAAAGGAAAAGCGTTACTGTTTACATCTGCTGTACGCGACGCCGACCAAACGCGGCAACACCGAGGTGGTCGAGGATTTCCCCACCATCTATCACGCGGACGCCACCCTTCGCACCGACAAGAAGATCAAAAGCGTTGCTTTCCCACTTTCGGGCGAAGAGATCCCCTTCACACAAAAGGAAGGCTTCGTCACCTTCACCGTACCAAGCTTCTCCTGCCATACGGTCATTACCATAGAATATTAAGGAGCCCCGACCATGAACATACCGTATTTTCTCACCGCCCCCGCCGACGGACACGATATGACATCGGAGATCGAGGCTTGTCTCGCTAAGCACGGCGCTTGCCGCCTCTCCCCGGGGGATTTTCTCACGCATGGCATAAAGATGTCTGAGGGAACAACGATCATGGGTGAGGGTGCCGCTACCCGCCTTTTCCTCTCCCCCGAGGTCGAAAGCGGCGGCGCCATTCGCCTTTCCTCTTTTTGCACTGTCAAGGACCTGGCACTCGACGGAGGACGATCGGCATCTCCCGAAGAGGTGGGCGACCGCCACGGTGTTCTCTTTGAAGGCAACGTCTTTAAAGGCGATGACGACCACGCGGGACAGATCCACAACTGCACCGTCACAGGCTGCTTTATGTGCGGCTTTTCAGGCGGTGGCATCACCTGCAGACATACGGGCTATTCTCCGCGTGCCGCCATCGTCGCATCCGACTGTCACGTTGTAAATTCCGGTGCGGGCATCCTTGTTGAGCGCTTCAGCGAATTTCATAAGTTCACGAATATTCTTTGCTATCACAACCTTTACGGATGTATCAACAACGGCGGAAACAACGTCTTTGTCAACTGTGGCTTCACTTCCAACAAGACAGGCTTCTTCATCGACAACGGGCATGGGCAATCTCCCAACTGTGCCCACGGCTCTTGCGTTGGCTGTACCTTCCATCACGCGGACAATAACCACGGCATCGGCATTCTCGTGAAGAACGAAATTCCCGGCTTTGTCTTTGACGGCTGTCAGATCGGATTCTCGGGAATCGTATTAGAAAACGCCGACTGCGTTTCCTTCGTCGGCATGAATGTTCTACGCAAAGTCCCCATCCGTATCACGGGCGGCACACTCACCCTCTTTGCCTCCGCCATGTTCCATGAAGCACCCACAGTAACGATCGAGAACAACACAGCCGTTCGGTTTGACAGCTGCTACCTAAAAGACGGCACTCCCTTTGATCCCACTAAAATGTAAATAAATAAAAGCATACAAAAAAGGAGAACTACTATGCTAATCGACATTCACACCCACGCCTACCGCATCAAGCCCCCGATGTACGGATTTTGCAATCTCGCCGAGCTCTTGAAGGCAAACGAGCGTCTTGGCATCGACATGGCGGTCGTACAGCCCATCGTCAGCCCCGAGATCTACATTGCGCAGCCCTCCGAGGATATTCTTGAGATGGCAAAGCAGCATCCCGACAAGATCATTCCCTTCTGCAACGTAGACCCCCGCTCCTACACCAACTCTCCCTTCTCTCCTCTGGAAGAATTTTTGGAGGCGTACAAGGAGATGGGCGCGAAGGGTGTCGGTGAGGTTATGCCCAATATGCGTCTTGACGACCCCAAGGTACAAAACCTCTTCCGCGCCTGCGAGAAGGTGGGACTGTCTGTCACTACCGACGGCACGGGATATGACGACCACAACTTCGGTCTTTACGATGACCCCGGACTTCCCATGACGGAGATGACCCTCCGCCGTTTCCCCAACCTCATCTATTTCGGTCACGGTCCTGCCTTCTGGGCAGAGATCGCCAAACTTGAAACCCCCGGTGAGCGTTGCGTGCCCTACAAATTCGCCACGGGCCAGGTTTCCCCTGCCTGCGTCAACCGCGGACCCATCCGCGAGGAGGGTGTGATCGCAAAGCTTTGCCGTCGCTACCCCAACCTTCATCTTGACCTTTCGGACGGCACGGCGTACAACGCTCTCACGCGCGACGAGGACTACATCGCCGAGTTCATTCGCGAATTTTCCGACCGTATGTATTTCGGTACCGACCTTTGCTCCCCCGATCAGAATGTGCCCCTCATCGGCAAGCTGAAGGAATGGCTTGACCGCGGTGTCATCACCAAGACCGCCTACAACCAGATCACCCACGAGAACGCTATGCGCCAGCTAAAGCTGTAAGGAGAACACCATGGAGCAAGCAGAGATCTTTGTCTCTCGCGCCGATATGCGCGCAGCCCTCGATGCCCTTGAAATTGAAAAGGACGCCATTCTTCTGACCCACTCCTCCTTAAAGGCGTGCGGTAAGATCGAGGGCGGTGCCGAGGGCGTCATCGATGCCATTGTAGATACCGTCCCCGACGGCACCGTCGTCTTTCCCGCGCTCGTGCATACGAATTGGGCAACGGTGTACGAGGACTGGTATATGGACCGCCCCTCCGAGGTCGGCTATATCACCGAGGTCTTCCGCAAGCAGCCGGGAACGCTGCGCTCGAATCAAGCCACCCACTCGGTGACGGCACGCGGCGCGCTTGCCAAGGAGCTGACGTCGGGCGATCACAGCATCGGCACACGCATCGGCATTTTCGGTGACACCCCCTTTTCCCGCGAATCGGCTTGGGAGAAGATGTACCTCAGCCGCGAGAAATACGGCGTCCGTGCATATACCCTGATGTGGGGCATCGACCTCAACACCTTCACCTTCAAGCATCTCATTGAGTATATTTACGTTGAGGAAATGCTTGCAAAAATTTCCGACCCCGAGCTCAAAGAGGACATCCTGTCCGATATGTGCATCTACCCCGTCCCTGCGGGTGCGACCTTCCATTGGCGGCATTGGCCTATGTTTAAGTCAGAGGTGGCGTTTGACAAGGTCTTTCTTCCCGAGGGCATCGGCAGGATCACGCCGCTCGGCAAGGAGCATCTCCGTCTTGTCGACACCTACGAAGCCGTCAAACGCGGCATCGCGCTTTTACACGAGGACCCTTACAGATGGGCAGTCCCCTACGCCCGTCCTTGGCTTGACCGTCTTTATAAAGCCATCGACAAATAAAAAGAGCCCCGATTCTCTTTCGAGAATCGGGGTTTTGCTTTATACAATACTTTCCCAATAGGCAATGATCTGACCGATCATCTCTTCGCCGAGGGCGAGGGAGGCGTCCTTTGCCGTTTCGGTAAACCAGTCATCCGACATGCCGATCTTATCCTCACGGACGAGGTCGGGACGGAGTGCCCAGAGCATGGAAGTCTCATATTTACCCGCGTGGTCGCCCTTCATATCGCGAGGCGGATAGATGGGGCAAACGCGGATGTAGTTCCAAGGATTGTCCTCGCTGTCAAGCGTACCGTAGAAGGACTGCATCTTTCGGTCGCCCCACCAGCCGATACCGCGCGTTTCCTCTAAAAACTTAAAGATAACGCGGCGCGAGGCATCAAGGCAAGCGGTCTCTGTGGGATTGAAGTCCTCCGTCTGGTGTGCGATGACGGTGTAGATGCGGCGGAAGCCCGACTTTAAGAGCGACATGTAAATGTTGTACATTGTCGCGTTCAAAACCGTACCGTCCATATCCACGCTGTTGCCCTCGGGACCTCTGACGGCGTAGCTTGAGGGTCCATACCATACAGGGGGAGCGATGATGATTTCGCGCGTCTTTTCAAGGCGCTCAAGCGTGTGGAAGGCAACCTGCGTATCCGTGCCCAGCGGCAGATGTGCGCTGTGATATTCGATGGTACCGACGGGGATAAAAATGGGAATGTTTTTTCTTTTTGCTTCCTCTAACTGTTCAGGATATGCGTTTTCAAGTCTCATTGCTCATTTCCTTTCTTCTTCATAAATTCTCTGTGCGCGCGCACACCGCCGCGAAGCTCACCGAGTTCAATGTTCAAAACGTAATCGGTGTGACGGATCTTCCATTCAAGGTGGGCTTTGTCGCACATATAAAGCATGGAGCCCTCAAAGCCGATAGAGGAGTCCGCCTCGACGATCGGAATGGTGTCCTCGGCATTCTTACGCTCGCGAAGGAGAAGCGCCTCGATCTCGTCAAGGATCGCCTCCACACGGTCAATATCAGGGGTGTATTGCAGTTCTACGTCAAGCAAATGGATCTCCTTGGCGGCGATCGCCGTTTTGACGCAGTTTGTCATAAACTGACCAAGACCCGTAAGACGTGCGATTTTTGCATTTGCATTTTCAATCGAACGAAGCTTGCCGACACCCCTTTCCATGATGGAAAGCATGACGGCAAGCGATTTTTTCTCCTCGCGAATGCGGATGGAGAGGGGGGACACGGTAGACATCCAATGTAAATTGTTGTTGGCAAGATACTTGGGAAACCAAATGCGATTGCCGAACATCGCGCCCTCATCCTCGGGAATCTTAATGCTTTGCAAAAGGTTCATCGGATGCGCGGGTCCCACACGGAAAGCACCGTATTGGTCGGAATTTGTGGGGGTGTAGTGGGTGATCGCCTCGCTGAAATCGCGGAGCGCCGCATCTACCGCTTCATAATTTTCTTCCCCGTATTCTGCCTTTAAGATCTTGGCAAGAAGCTCCTCATACGGCTCTTCGGGGGCAAAGAAGGCATGCTTTGAAAGCTTGGAAATGAAGGAGGGGAAATAGCTGTAATGGTGGCATTCCATAAGCCCCGAAAGTCCCCATTTTTTCTGTGCCTCACTCATGCCCGCATAACGGCGCATCCATTGATAGGGCATGGGCTCATAGGGTGCCATACCGAAATCCCACGTTCTTCCCGCCGTATAGGTCATGGAGTAAAGACGGATGCCGCGGCGGTGTGCCACCTCAGCCTCGCTCTTGAAATACTCACCGGGACCGGGAAAGGTAATGGAATGGTCGGAGTTTTTGATGAGCGAATTTCCGCAGGGGAGAAACTCAAACATATCAAAGCAAAGAAGAAGAGAAATATCCGTGGGAAGCGCCTCGATCAGCTTTAGGCGCTCGCTTCTCTCGCACCAGCCGAAGTTATAGGTGCTGAACACGATATCCGCATCCGGCTTTGCACGGCGAATGACCTTCTTTACGATATTTAACCACGGCACATAATCAAGCGCGGGATAGAAGCGCGCGTGGATCTTGCCCGTGGGAATGCCGTCGGGATGGTTCCAATCACCCATGGGTCCTTCGTTGACCGAAAAGCCGTTCGACTCTCCGCAAAGGGTGACACCCTTGAGCCCCGGGAAGCGGCGAAACAGCTCGCCGTAAAGGGAGTCGTAGAACGCCTCCGCGCCCTCGTCGCTCGGATGCTTTAGGCTCTTCAGTCTGCTGTACGCATAGACATCGATACCGTGACGGGCGGCACGTTGAATGAGGTCGTTAAAGTCCTCTTCTCCACGGATGGAAACGCCGACGTCCTTAACAAAAAGGAGAATTGCATCTCTTCCGTCGTGAGCGATACGGGCGAGATAATCGTCGGGATAATCGTCAACCCCGTACGCGGAATGTACCATCTGCGGCGAGTACATCGGTCGCTTCTCAATCTTGCCGTATGCAAGCAGAGGGGCACCCTCAAAGGTCATTAAGTCTTCGATATAATAGAGCGCCTGTTGCGCGCCTCTCTCATCGTGCGCGGTAATGACAATGCCCTGCGCACCCGTTTCGATGTGGAAGCTGCGATAGGCGGCATATTCTCCAAGGTCAACCCCGGCATCCCGTGCAAGGCGAACCGTCACATCGCCTACACCCTCGGTGGTCACCGATGCCGAAAGGTTCATAGATACCTGAAGAAAATTACAAAAATCCTCTGCCGCAATACGGACAACCTCGTGCGCGTGGGGGGCGATCAAAATTTTAGCGCCCTCTTCCAGTAAAAATTCATTCTCCGCTGGCACTCTTCCCGGCTTGCGCAGATTCGCCTCGTGTACAGTCAAAAGCTCCCGCCTGAAATCGTAGTTCATGCTTTGCTCCCTTTCTTTATTATTTTATTCTATTTTACTTTACATAAGATTGTCTGTAAATGGATGCGGCAAGCAAAAGATTGGATAAAATTAGCGTTATTTTCTCCATTTTTATTGACAGGAAAAGAAGCCTGTGCTATAGTATAGTAGAAAAAATAAGGACGGTGTTTCTATGCTGACAAATGACACGTATTTTTGTACATTCAACGCTGTGTGCAACCTTGGCGGTTTTTTCTCTATCGGCACGGGAGAACACTGGTCTATCTATCCGCACACATTTGAGCAATGCAAATTCTACTACGTGACCGAGGGTGCATGCGTGATTACCTTGGAAGACACGGAATATACGGCAAAGGCAGGGGATTGGTTTTTCATTCCCGCGGGAGCGCGGCACGCTTACCGTAATATAAGCACCGCACCGTTTCAAAAATATTGGATGCATTTCGACTTATATCCGGACACCGAGCTCTTCTCCTACCTTTCTCTTCCCTTTTTCGTCCACGCAGGAACGAAAGGAAAAGTGAAGGAGCTCTTCCACCGCTTTGCGGAGGCGCGTCATCACGGAAGTCTTGCCGACAGCTTGACGGTGAAAGCCTGTCTTATCGAGCTTTTGGCAGAATATATACGGCTTGCCGCCGCCGACCGTGAGAGAGCACGCATCAAGCAAAGCGAACGCCTTGAGCGGCTGTTGCGTTACATTCGCGAAAATCTCGACAAGCCGCTCTCAAACGCTATGCTTGCAGAAATCTACTTCACCCATCCCACCCACTTTGTTCGCGCTTTCCGTGAGGAAACGGGACAAACTCCCGCAAGATATATCCGAAATCTGCGTCTTGAAACGGCAAAAAGACTGTTGGAGGAAACAACGCTTTCGGCGGCAGAAACGGCGGCGCGGGTGGGTTTCCCCGATCCCGCGCACTTCTCTCGCATTTTCCGTCAGCGCTATGGCATGTCCCCCGCTGTATGGCGCGCGTATTTTAAAAAATCGCTAACTGTATAAAGAAAACCACGATCCTCATGGGGATCGTGGTTTTTAAACGCTTACAAATTCATAATCAAAAGTCCTGCAAACGCCATTACAATACCTGCAATGCACTTGAAATTGGGCTTTTCTCCAAAGAAGACCGCAGCCATGAGGGTGGAAAGGACGAGTGCCGCGCCTTGGTTAAGGGGATACAGCCTTGCGCTGTCCAGATACCCCGCCGCCAGCGTTTTAAAGTAGGAGCTTAAGATCAGCATCAGCGACATCACCAAAACGAAGAGAATGACTCTCCTTGGAAAAGCCCCCTCACGCTCCCCGTCATTTTTCCCACGCGCACGCAGGAAAAGGAAGAACCAGATCAAAAAGAGCGTCAATGCCGCAAAAACGTAGGTGTAAAGATTAAACACGGTAGCGGGAACTCCCGTCGCGGATTTTACAAACCACTTTTGAGAGAGATCGGTCACGCCGTTCGCAAGACCGCAGAGGACGAGAAGCCCAAAGCCCGAAAGGGTCATACGGGATTTGATGGCGTTATTATAAGAGCACATCAGGGCTGCCGCCGCGACCAGAACGCCAAAGCCCAGCCATTGGCGAAGAAGCACAGGCTCGCCGAACAGAAAGATGCCCGTGATCATCGGCACGACAGTGCCAAGCGTCAGAAAGATGTCGAGCATCATATACGCGCTCTTCCGCACCGCAAACAGCCACGTCACCACAAAGAGGGCTGTGCTGACGCCCGAAAGAAGTGAGAGCAATAAGACACGGGGAGAAAGAGTAAAAGCCCCGATCTCGCCCATCATGAGCATCATAAGCACGCCAAACAGTATGCAAAAGCCCATGCGCAAAAGATTCATTCGCACCGCCGTGACGGTTTCCTTTGCGTAATTTCCCATTTTCTTTCCGCAAAAGCCCTTGGTCGCACCCGCTAGCAAGGAAAAAGAAAGAAACAAATATCCCATCATGACCTCTAAAAGTTCTGTGTTACAGAGAAATCATACGGTGCTCGGTAGCCGAGCGGCGTGCCGCCAGGCAAAGGCGAGCGCTTTCAATTCCCGAAGACAGGGGAGCCACGCTCTCGCCGCCCTCCATCACCGTAACAAAGCTCTCGGCTAACACCTCGTCACCCCCGAAGTGGGTGCCCGTTTGCTCGGCATTGATATCGTAGGTGTCGGTCTTATCTTCAAAATGGTGATATACGGTGATGATGCCCGAAACCCAATCAAATTCCAGCGTTCCGAGGAAGCCGACGAGGCGTGCGCCTCTCTTGCCCGCACCGCGGCGGACGATAAAGTTCTGGGTATAGACCACGTGGAGTCCGCTCTCATATTCGACGATACAGCTTCCCGAATCCTCGCACCCCGTGTCCTCGGCAAAGCAGCAATACTCACCCGCAGGAACGGTAGCGTAAAAATCCTTTAAGTTGTCGGGCGACTCAAGACAGGTGTCGCGTTTCTCGCAATCGGCGCACTTCTTGCCCGCCGGCTCGTTGCCGCGGAAGACCATCTTACTCTTTGCCGCCATGATACGCACAGGGCGATCGTCCCCCAAAAGGTGATCGATATAGTCAAGGTCATGGGTGGATTTTTGCAGGAAAAGCCCGCCCGTTTGTGCTTCGTCACGGTACCATTTGTGATAATACCCTCTTCCGTAGGGCACGTTGTTGACCGCCTGCACATGGGCAATATCACCAAGCACACCCGAGTCCACGATCTCCTTAACACGGCGGTACATGAAGGATGCGCGCAGGGGAAAAGAAATCACCGTCTTTTTCTCCATCGTAGGAAGAAGCGCAGAAAGACGGACAAGCTCCTCATCGGTAATGCAAACAGGCTTTTCCAAGAAGAGGGGGAGTCCGTACGAGGCGACGAGCTCTGCCATTTCGGTATGCAAGGGGCAACGCGTGCCGACCGCAACGCCGTCAAGGCGTTCGTTTTCAAGCATTGTTTTTGCATCGGCATAAAACACAGCATCCGTGACACCGTTTGCCTCTGCGTGCGCACGTGCGTTTTTTTCATCAGGATCAGCAACTGCCGCCACACGCACCTTTCCTGTTGCAAGAAGCGCCCCCACAAAGGTCTTCATGCGGACACCGTATCCGATCACACCTACGTTTAACATAACAAGCCTCCTAAGTAAATTTCCATGTTCAAGTATATCACGCGCGTGCCCTGCATGCCATAGCCTTTTCGGCTTAAAATTTGTACTTTTCTGCTACTTGACCTTTTGAGAAAAGCATGCTATACTGTAAAAAGCAAGGGAGGCGTGAAAATGATCAAAAGCACAGAAGCAATATCAGATGAATACATCCACCTCAACAGCTGCGGCAGTCAGCGTTTTTCGGGCAGAGACGTTTCGCTCTTGCGTCCAAACGGACGTGTGGATTATCATATTTTATATATCGTGGAAGGAGAATGTCAAGTGACGGCGCTCGGCAAGGACTATATTGCGCCCGCCGGTTCGCTGATCTTCTTTTTCCCGGGAGAACGGCAAAGCTACACCTTTCGGGGCAACATTTCCAGCGTTTCGTACTATTTGCACTTTTCGGGTACTGCCCCCGCCGTGCTTCTGCGTGAGATCAAGGAAAGCTCTGACCGTGTTTTTCACATTGGGAAGAGCGCGACGCTGGAAGAGCTGCTTCACAGCACCGAGGAGGAATACACCCTCTCGCTTCCCCATCACGACGGGGTGACGGGCGGCTATCTTCTCTCTATTCTCTTCCTTTGCTTGCGCAAGATCCGTCTTGCGGAGGAGGGGACTGCCGATGCTTCGGGAAAGATCGCCGAGGCTTGCCGCCGCATGCACGCGACGCTTGCCGAGGAGCTTCCCATCGCCTACTATGCCGACGCATGCCACCTGAGCGAAAGCCGCTTTACCCACCTTTTCCGCGAGGTGATGGGAAAAAGCCCCGTTTCCTATCTCATCGAAGCACGCATCCGCCGTGCCGAGGAGCTTCTTTCGGACTCCTCCCTCTCGGTTTCCGCCGTTGCGGATGCTGTGGGGGTCAAAAACCCATACTACTTCAGCCGTCTTTTTAAAAAGCAAACGGGCTACTCCCCTGTCGCATACCGCAAAAAGCAAAGAACGGGAGGCTAAAAGCCTCCCGTAAAATTATTTTCCTACGCTGAAATCCACATCCACCATGCATTTCTTTTCCGCCGATTCGCGTGCGGCAAGACACATCGAAACGCTTTGGATGCCCTCGGCAAGGGTAGAGGGGGAGTTTTCGCCCTCCATCACACGGATGAATGCCTCGGCAAGACGGCGGTCACCGCCGAAGTGCTGACCGAAGTCACCCGACATATCAATCTTTTCTACCTTTCCCGTATGATGCTCATAGACCGTAATTTGGGCGGTGGGGAAATCAAATTCCACCGTACCGTCATAGCCGATGAAGCGCGCACCTCTCTTTGCCGCCTTGTTTCTTGCGACAAAGTTTTGGGTGTAGACAACGTGAATGCCCGTGTCGTAGGTGACGAGCGCCGAGCCGCTGTCATGGTTGCCCGTATCACGGGCAAAGCAGCAGCCGTAACCCGCAGGATCAATATTCAGCTTGCGAAGCGCATCGGGACCCTCGGGACAGGTGTCACGCTTGGGACAGCTCTCGCAAAGCTGTCCTGCCGGCTCATCCCCCGTAAAGATCACCTTGGATGCCACCGCGGATACACTCGTGGGTCTTGCGCCGTCCAGCATCGAATTGATGTAGTCAAAGTCATGGGTGGATTTTTGCAAAAACAGACCGCCCGTTTCGCTCTCGTCGCGATACCAGCCGTGAAAGTACACGCGCCCGTAAGGAACGTTATTGACCGCTTGGACCTGAGAGAGCTTACCGATGCGTCCGCTCTCGATGATCTCCTTCACGCGAAGCACGATGTCCGTCACGCGCAGGGGAAAGGATACCACCGTTTTGTCGCTGTGGTAAAGAATGCTCTTTAACTGCTCCTCCTGCTCTCTTGTGGTCGCCACGGGCTTCTCAAGAAACAGCGGGATACCGTAGGACGCCACAAGGCAGGCATATTCCGTGTGAAGAGAGCAACGCGTGCCGACGAGGACACCGTCCAAAGCTTCCTTTTCAAGCATCTCGCGAGCGTCGGTATAGAAGGCGTATTCTCCCACCCCGTTCTCGTCCGCGTTTTTACGCGCGTACGCGGGGTCGACGTCGCAAACGGCGAGCACCTCTACCTTGCCCGTCTTTAAAAATTCCTTCAACATATCGCGGATACGTCCGCCGTAACCGATCACACCTACTTTAAGCATCAAGGAAACCCTCCTTTTTTTATCATTATACCACGCGCAAGAAACCCATTCCATGGCTTTTTGAGGAAAAAACTTGTATTTTTGGACACAAAGCAAAGGTGAAAAACACTTTTTTATTTTGCAAAAAACTCGCTTTTTATCTTTACAAACGGCAACTTGTGTGCTATAATTGCCTTGGCTTTGAAGGGAGGAAAACAGCATGTCAAGAATTCAAAGAAACAAGGTGCTTGCCATCGTTTCGTCGGTGCTGCGCACCCTTTGTGTTTTGTGTGCCACGGGCACTCTGTTTCAAACATTTCTTTCGTCGGTCGGCTTTTCCGAAAAGCAGATCTATTTGAATGCGACCCTCGTGCAGGCGGTCAACGTCGGCACCATTCTGCTCTTCTCCCATTTTGCAGACGGAAAGCGGCCGCATCTGCGCTCTGCCCTCGTGCAGATCCCCAACGGACTTCTCTTTCTCGCCTACCTTCCCTTTTGCCTTGGACAGGGAGCAAGCTCCTTTTTGCTTTTGACGGCGGTCAGCCTGCTGCAATCCGTTTGCACCGCCCTCAACACCGTTTGTGAATATAAGCTTCCCTATCTTCTTTACAAGCCCACCGATTACGCCACCGTCCAAGCGATCATCGGTGTGTTATCCGCCGCCGCAACCTTCGGCATCGGTGAGCTTTTGCACTATCTCGAGGCGCGTGTTCCCTACGACCGCCTGATGCTGTACATCTTCCCCATTGCCGCTCTCTTCTTTGCGCTTGCAGGCGTTGCCGCCCTCTTCTATTCCGTCGCGGTAAAGGAGTGTGAGCAAGAAAATGAGGCGGTCACCCGAGCGCCGCGCATCTCGGCATTCTCCATCTTCCGCCGACCCGTCTTTTATCTGCTCTTGCCCGCAAATCTTTTGCGCGGCTTTGCATCCGGCGTCGTCACGGTGCTCGCCACCGTCGCGATATCGCTCGGCTTCGGCGCAGAGCTGACAACACGTATGGTTTCCCTTTCTGCCGTCGCCAATCTCGTCGGTTGTCTTCTGTTCGGACTTGTGTCGCGCTATCTTTCGCCGCGCATCTCCATTCTCGTCGGAAGCCTGTGCTTTTTGTCGCTTCCCCTCTGCCTTGAAGGGTCGCCTACCCTCTTTCTTCTCGCTTACGCCGTCGTTTACTTTGGCCGCTCGATCGTGGACGTTGCCGTCCCTTCCCTGCTCGTATGCGCGGTGGATGCAGACATCGCGGGACCTTACAACGCATGGCGCATGATCCTGCACAACGGCGGCACGCTGCTTGCCACCGCCATCGCATCCTATCTTTCCCCCAAGATGCTTTTACTGCTTGCGCTCGGTGGCTCGGTCGTGTCGGGCATCAGCTTTTTTGCCATCCGCCTTTTGCGCGTTGCCTCCCCCTGGCTTTCGAGAAAGCCGCATCTCTTACACCTTCACAAGGGAAAATAATGTAACAAAAGAGAAAAAGGCAGAGAATTTTTAGCGTGTTATCCTTAACGGAGAACACGCAGCGATATAAATCCCTTGCGGGATTTGCGATATTCCCTTGCGGGAGCGATATAAGGCTACGCCTTGCGATATG
>SVTN01000151.1 GCA_015063765.1 Oscillospiraceae bacterium
ACGGGCAAAACGGCGGACGGCAGAGGGGGTCACAAAGGGAGAAGCGGCGGCGGTCGCCGCAAGCAGATTGAGAAGATTGTGCTTCCCGAGAAGGCGCATCTCGCAGGCATGCAAAAGCGGGATGCCCATGCCGTATAAAATACCATTCCTTTGGGTAAAGTCGGCATCGCCCTCCAGAGAAAACCGATAGGCATCCATGTCCGCAAAAAGCCCTTGCTTGATTACCCGCCTCTCCGAGAGCAGGGGAAGCCGTCTTTTAGCCTCCTCGTACTCCTTCAGGCTTTTATGCCAATCCAGATGATTGGGAGAAAAGGATGTCACCACGCCGGTATCAAAGCGGGCATCCATATCCATCAGCTGAAAGCTCGAAAGCTCCAAAACGCAGGCGTCCCTCTCGGTCATCTCGTCCACGAACGGCAGAAGGCTTCTGCCGATATTCCCGCCGAGGTAGACGCGCTTGCCCGCTGCCGTCAAAAGGCGTGCGAGCATGGTGGCGGTGGTGGTCTTGCCGTCGCTTCCCGTCACCGCATAGATGGGAGCCTTGCAAAGCGAAGCAAAATACTCCGCCTCTCCCATCACGGTAGCACCGCGCAAGGCGGCACGCAACAGACAGGGATGGTCAGGGCGCATAGCAGGCGTGCGAAAGACGAAATCACCCCGCGCTTCCCCGCGTCCCCCTGCAAAGAGAGGCACACCGAGAGAGGAAAGCCAAAGGGGCAGATCGCCAAGCGCTTCTTTTTCCCTGTCGTCAAAGGCGTAGACGCGCACACCGCCTCGCACAAGATGGGTGATGAGCGCGCGTCCCGAGCGTCCCAGCCCAAAGACGGAGGCTACGTCGTTTTTCTTCGGCATCGGCTTCATAAGAGTACTCCTTTTTCGGTTCTCTTACCATTGTATGCCGACGCGCGCGTGAGGGATAAAAATACTATATCTATTTTATTATATCGTTACAAGCAAAAAAAAGCAAGAGCGATTTTGGAAAAATCGCTCTTGGGTGAGTCAATTTTGTAAACTTTCGGAAAGGAGTGCTCTCTTTTTTTCCTTGCGCATCAAAACGATGGCAGTCACGATGTGACAAATATTCGTGAGGATCCACGAAATGGGATAGCATAGGAAGAGGAAGGCAAGCGTGTGCTTGAGGGGAAAAACAAACCACACCCACAGAATGCGCAAAACGCAGGAGCAAAAGACGGAGGAGAGCATGGGCGTGATGGAGCATCCGCGTCCGCGCAGATGACCCGTTAAGACCTCCATGATGCCGCACAGGAAGTAGGTGGCAAGCACCACCGAGTTGCGCTCCTTCGCCGCCGACATGATGAGGGGTGCCTCCGCGAGCGACTTATCAATAAAGAGCGACAGAAGAAAATCGTCAAACAGGATACAGCCGTACGACATCAAAAGTCCTGCCGCAACCACCTGGATAAGTCCGTAGATGAGGGCACGGCGCACACGCTCGGGGCGCTTTGCACCGATGTTCTGCCCCGTGACGGTAAGGACGGTCTGATAAAAGCTGTTCATCGTCACGTAGGTGAAGTCCTCCATGCTTCCGCCCACCGCATTGCCTGAAACGGCGGTGGTCGGGAAGGTGTTGACCGCACTTTGAATGAGAACGTTGGCAATCGAAAAGACCGAGCTTTGCAATCCCGACGGAATGCCGATCAAAAGCACGTCGCGCAAAACGCGGCGGTCAACGCAAAGAGAACGGAAGCGGAAGCGCACGCTGTCCTGACGGCGGGAGATCACGATCCAAACGGCGATCGCCGAAACGTATTCCGAAACGATGGTGGCGTACGCGACACCGTCCACCGTCATGGAAAGGCAGATCACGAAGACGAGATTGAGTCCGACGTTTAAAAGCCCCGCAAGGGCGAGGATGATAAGAGGCGTGCGCGAATTTCCGACCGAGCGCAGGGTCGCCGCGCCGAAGTTGTAAAGGATCTTAGCGGGCATACCGCAAAAGATGATGCGCATGTAAAGGGAGGCACTGTCGATGATGTCGGGGCGCGTGCCCATCCACGTAAGCACGGTGCGTGAAAGAAGAATGCCAAGCAAGCCGACGAAAACGCCCGCCACAGCACCCACGATAAAGACGGTGTGCACGGCACGGGAAAGCGCTCTATTCTCTTTTGCGCCGAAGCGCTGTGCCACGACAACACCCGCACCCACCGAAAGTCCTACGGCAAGCGCAACGAAAAGGCTGGTGAGCGATCCCGTCGAGCCGATGGCTCCGATGGCGCCCGGGTCGCCCGAAAACTGCCCGACCACCGCCTTGTCGGCGGCATTGTAGAGCATTTGCAAAATGCTCGACGCCACGATCGGCAGAGTAAAAACGAGCATCGGAAGAAAAAGATGACCGCGTGTAAAGTCGCGGCTTCCCTTCACCTTCGTCACAAAAAACATCTCCTTTTTGAGGGCAAAATCCCTCTGCCATCAGTATAACATAAATTCCAAAAAAGTCAAGCAAAAAAGCAAGTTTTTTTCAAAAGAAAAACGGGGCACTTAGCGTGTTATCCTTAACGGAGAATATGAAAACCCTTAAGTGCGAGCATCGCATTTGACCGGTCAAATGCATTATGGGCTAAGCCCAAACCCTTATACAACAGAAAGAGATAACAAATCGGTTCGTAGCCGAAATGTTATCTCTTTTTTCTGCTTGGCGATATGTTTGCAAGCAAACGCGATATACTCGCTTTGCTCGTGCGATATATTGTCGCTTCGCTCCAATGCGATATGATATAAATCCCCTCACGCCCAAGAGGGCATATCGCAAGGCGTAGCCTTATATCGCTCCCGCAAGGGAATATCACAAATCCCGCTAGGGATTTATAGTGAATTGTCAATTGAAGTGCAACACTTTTAACGAAAACGTTGCAATTCCAAATTCCAAGAATCCTGAGCAGAAATAAAATTTAAACATTTGCGGGGTCTGTTGTTAATTAACGACAGATTCCG
>SVTN01000152.1 GCA_015063765.1 Oscillospiraceae bacterium
GACTTCGTCGGAGTGATATGATCGCGTGCGCGATCGTGATATTGAAGCCTTACGGCTTCAGTGATATTTTATTCGCCTCCAAACTCGCGTAGCGAATACCACTCGGCGATAGCCGAATATCACTGCGAAGCAATAGAACTCGCCGCAGGCGAATAAAACTGCCCAACTTCCTTATGAGAAGTTGGGCAATGCGGTGCTTTTTTAAATAGAAAACGCTTCGTATATTTTTTGGACGATGGCAAGATGCTCGTGGCGGAAGACAGCAGGCCAATTCATAAGGTGAAGCCCGATGACGACCGACACGCGCTTGACGGGGTCGACCATCAGATAGGTGCCTGCCGCGCCATCCCAGCCGTATTCGCCCACGGAAAGACCCCATGCAGTAGGGACACGCCGCACACGGACACCGAGGCCATAGCCATAATCGCTTCCCTGCACGCAGGTGAAGGAGTTGTCGACTGCGATAGTGTCAAGAGTGGGGGTGTATAGGCGTTTTAAGCTTTCCGCCTGCAGAATTCCAGCGCCGCCAATCGAAAGGGCGCGCGCAAAGCGCGCATAATCTTCAATGGTGGAGATCAGCCCCGCGCCGCCGCTTTCGTAGCGGTCGGACACGAGAAGGGTGTTCTCCTTTGCCGAGAGATAGACATTTCCTTCGGCATCTGCCGTATACAGATCGGCGACGTCGTTGTCGGATCTTTTTGAAAAGCAGGTGTTTTCCATGCCGAGCGGATCAAGAATGATGCGCTTCATGTAGGCGGAAAAGGGCATTCCCGACGCCACCTCGATCACGGCGGCAAGCACATCGTGGCAAAGGCTGTATTGAAAGCGTGCGCCGGGGTTGAAAACAAGCGGTGCTTTCGCAAAGGCGGAAGCGGCGGCGCGCGTGTCGGTCATGCTTCCCTTCCCCTGCAAGGCTTGCTCCACGGGATAGCGGGAAAGGTCGTAGGTGAGCCCTGCCGTCATGGTTAAAAGATGCTTGACGGTCATCACCGTTTTGGGCGGTATGCGTTCGCCCTTTTCGTTTAAGAGATAAACATCCTTATATTCGGGGAGAAGCTCCGAAACGGGGGTGTCCAAGGAGAGGACACCCTCTTCGACAAGACGCAGAGCCAAAACGGCGGTCAAGGGCTTGGTGGCGGAGAACATAAGCAACCGCTCTTTGCCCGTTGCCCCCTTTCGCGCGTTATAATAGCGAAAGAGCTCCTCTCCGTCCTTGAAGGCAATGACATCAAGATACGGCACTTTCGTTTTGACAAGGAGATCCACGTAATCGGTGATTCTGTTCATCGTTAATATCCCTTGACGGTATTGAGGATGATGAGATTCAGCTTCCATTTATATCCCTTTTCGGTGGAGATACGGATGCGAAGAGGCTCGTCCTTCTTTTGGATGACGGGCACAAGCTCGCATTGGTAGCGTCCACGAGGGACAACATTGCCGCCGACGGCATAGCCCTGCTCGGTCGTGATACGGGTGACCGAGTCTTCGAGGGCGTCGCCCGAAACGACAAGCAGCTCATACTGCCCTCTCGGCATTTCTACGATAAAGGTCGCATCCCCCTCGCCCTCAAGGAAATCGCGGCGCAAGAGGTCGGGCGCGCCCCTGTCGACGGCGGTGATGCCCTCGGCATTCAAAAAGCCGTAGCCCTGCTTTGGCGTAAAGGCAATCTTCTCTCCCAAAACAGGCTCAAAGCTCATGTGCTTCATACTGCGCCCCGCATCCGAAAGGCTTTGCGTGAGGAATTCCGTCCAATACTCCTTGCCCGCTTCCGCACCGAAATCAAACTTATAAAGGGTGTGATTGGCGTGGCGCAGGTTGCCGTACATCCACTCGCGCGTTGCGCCGTCAAGTGCGCGGTAGTAGGCGGTGTCGGTGTCTTCACCGATAAAGATCTTACGCTTGAGGGCACTCGTATGGGTAAGGACAGAGGGCGCGCACTCTTCCGCCTTTATGGGCGCAACTTCGGGCGAAGTGGCGATAAAATACTCTTTTCCCTTTTCGGTTTCAAAGGAGAGAATGCCCTTTTCAAACACGGCTTTGACGGAGAGAGAGTCAAGGTAGACCTTATAATCTTCCGTTAAGAAGGGAGAGGTGACGCGGACACAGCCGCCTGCCTTGCTGTGGATCTTGATATAGGAAAGCTTACCGTCCGCAAGCGCCGCACTCACCTCAAACGCGCCCTTGGCAAGGAGCTTGTCAAAGGAAACGTCGCGCCATGCGTCGTAGACCTTAAGGCGAGAGCTTTCCTCTTGGATGGGATAGCCATAGCGGTGGAAGTCGGTATAGATGGGCTTTCCGTCGGGGATGGCTTGGAAGACGCGGATGATGCCGTTATGCGAGCCAAGGAGCATTTCTCCGACCGCCGCCAGCATCTCACCCGTAAACTCCATCATGCAAGGATAATAGAGGGGCTGTCTGCCCGTAAGGCAGTAATTCATAAAGTGATCCGTTTCCTCGGCGGTAAGGCCGTTGGAGCGGAGCATGTGATCAAGACCTCTCTCATAAAGGGCACGAATGGCGTCGTTGCCTCTGCCGAGGCGAGAGCAAGCGGCAGAAAGCCAGCTGCCCTGGAAGATGCCGAGCTCGGCTCTGTCAAAGGCAAAGTCCACGGTATCGTCGGCGATCTTCACCCATTTCTCATCCGATACCATCGGGTCGATCTCGCCCGTCGGATAAATGGTCATGAGCGTCATAGGGTGACGTAGCCAGAGGTTGTCGGGGGCATCGGGAGAATCCTTGATCGGGGTACCCCACATTCCCTTTTCGGCAATCGCGTAGGGGGGGAGGTTTTCGTAAAGACGGCGGAACTTTGCAAGCAAGGGCTGATCGTCGCCCAAAATTTCTGCCGCTTCCAAAGTGAATTTTAACATGTATTTGACCGAGGAAAC
>SVTN01000017.1 GCA_015063765.1 Oscillospiraceae bacterium
TCCATGCGTTGTTTGCAAGGCCCTCAACGCCGTAATCCATCTGCTCGTAGCGATATGCGCCCCAAGGACCGGGGGAGAAGATCTTGACCTCGTGGATGGGGTACTTCACGAGGGTGGACATGATCTCGTCATACGCTGCCTTGGGAACGATCACGAGATCGTTTTCAAAGTAGTTTTCTACGTAGTAGTCCATCGCGCCGTACATGTAATCCTTCTGGCGCTTCAGCATGTAATAATCGGAATAGTGATATTCCTTCCAGTTGTAGTTCTTGGTGGGCTCGGTCTGACCGAAGGAAGCGAGCTTGCCCGTCCACATATCCCACTGTACCTTCTGGTGGGTGTTATCCACGTACAGCTTAACGCAATACAGATCTGCAAGTGCCTTGATGGCAGCGCCGACACCGTAAACGATAACAACGTCGCCCGACTTGAGGATCTTTGCAAACTCCTCAACCTTTGCGCTGTTGATGATGTCCTCGATCACACCCTTGGTGTTGACCTTACCGAAGCCGGGGTCATCGGTCACGTAGGGCTGATTGTAAGCCACGATCTCCTCACGGGAGAGGTAGAGATCGGTCGCGGAAAGAAGAACGGCGTTTCCAACCTTCTCCTTCAAAGCAACGGAGATCTTCTCGTAGTCGATACCGTACCAACCGTCAATGGCGATCGTCTTTGCGCCCGCCTTTACCTTGTCAGCCAAAAACGAAACGGCATTTTCCCAACCGAAAACGACCGAGTCGCGGTTTGCCGCGGAAATCTTGATTTTATTGTCCGCGTTTTTGATAGATTCATAAACCGGCATAATTTTTCTCCTTTGTCTATTATGTTTTTAGTTTACAACCATCTTCATTGTATCAAAAAACGGCAGTACATTCCTTAAATTTCAAGCCGTATTTCTTTGTTTTCAAGCCGTACAAACTGTTAAGAAGTTACAAGCCTGCCGTACTTTTTACGGAATTCTTTGGGAGATATTCCAAATTGCTTTTTAAAAATGACGGTGAAATAGTTGGAGTCGTCAAAGCCCACGTAGCTTGCCACCGCAGAGATGGCAAACGCGGTATCCACCAGAAGATCCTTTGCTTTTGCTAACTGTAATTCCCTGATGTAGCGACTGACCGACATCTTGTATTTTTTCTTAAAGGCATACCCGAAATACGACTCCGAATAGCCCGTATGACGGGCAACGTCCGCAACGGTGATGCCCTCGGTATAGTTTGCTCTGATGAAATGCAAGGCTTTTTTGTAGACGTCGTTTTCGCTGTTCTCGGCAAGCCAGCTTCGGCTCTCCTCATAAAGACGCTCTACCATATATCCGAGCGGCAGAGAAAGGGCTTCCGCCTTTTCCTTCTCAAGGACGAAAAGAAGCTTCGCCACGGTCGCCCCATCGTAATCGACGGCATATTCAAAGAGCTTTCCGTCGGGCACCTGTTCGGGCAAAAGCTCAGAAAGCTCCCGTCGGACTCTCTCGGGAAAATCCTCCGACAGCCAAAGGAAGCCGTCATATCCTTCCATTCTTAAAAAGCGCAAGGTCGCCGCAATTTCATTCAGCGTTTTCGTATACAAGCCCTTCACCTCTTCAAGCGAATTTTGTTCCGTTAAAATTATACCATCCGCTCCTTGAAAAGTCAATAGAGAAATCCTGCAAAAGCACTTGCATTTCCTCACGCAAACTGCTATAATAGCAGCATCAAAAATATCAAAAGAGGTTGCTATGTCGCCCGAAACCAAAGAGCTTATCGGTCAAGCACTGAGTATGATCGCGACCGTCGTCACCGTGTTTTCCTATCAATTCCGCGCAAAAAGCAAAATCCTCATTGCCCAAACGCTCTCCACCGCATGCCTTGCTCTGAGCTATTTCCTCATCGGTGCAACGAGCGGCTTTTGCTTGAACGTCCTCGGCATCTTCCGCAACCTTTGCTTTTATTTTCAACCGAAGGCAGGACGCTTCCGCTATTATTCGGGCGCATTTTTCTCCCTTGCGGTATGCGCCGTCGGTGTGCTTTTCTGGCAAGATGCCGCCGATCTTCTGATGATCTCCGCCTTGATGATCAACGCCGTCGCGCTCAGCACCTTCTCGGCACAAAAGCTGCGGTACAGCATCCTCCTCACCTCCTCCCTCATTCTTTGCTACGCCGCCGTCCACATCAACGTCGGGGCGATCTTAAACGAGGGCTTTTCCGTCCTCTCCGCCGCCGTCGGCATCCTGCGCTTCCGCAAGAAAAAAGAATGATAAAACACAAAAAAGCAGTCGCATTTGCGACTGCTTTTTTGCTAACCGTCGGTTGTCGTTAAACGGAAATATCCTCGGTTTTCACCTCGGAAAGGATGCGTTCAATATCTTCTTTTTTGGGGGCGCTCGTTCCTGCGGTCAAGCATGCCGCCGTGCCGAAGGCGACAGCATGGCACAGGCACTCCTCGGCAGAAAGATCCCCCGCCGCCGCATACAAAAATCCCGCTATGCTCGCGTCCCCCGCACCGACGGTGGAGAGCGGCGTGATCCTCGGCGGACGGGCGAAGAAAACGTGTCCGCTTGCCGCAAGCAAGGCGCCCTCGCCGCCAAGGGAAACCATCACGCAGGAGATGCCCGAAAGCGAAAGCTCTCTTGCACCTGCGGCACATTCAACAAGGGATGCGGGTGCGGTGCCGATATACCCCCCGATCTCCTCCTCGTTGGGCTTGATGAGCGCAGGACGCAGGGAAAGAACATCCTCTTTAGAAAGCGATTTCGAGTCCAAAACGAGCCGCGCACCGCGTGCCTTGGCACGCGAAAGGAAGGTCATTACCCTCTCGTGCGAAATTCCCGTAGGAACGCTCCCCGCAAACGCAAGAACCGCGTCGCTGTCAAGGCGCGGAAGCAGATGCGCCTCTATGGCATCCAAAGCACCGTCGGAGGCAGAAAAGCCTTCAAAGGAAAGTCGGGTCTCCTTTTCGCCCGCAACGTGCACCGTAATATTTTCACGGATGCGCCCCTCGGTGTAGAAGGGGGTGTACCGCACGCCCCCATCGGGAAGCGCGCGCAGGAATTCCTCCGCGTTTTCCTTTCCCAAAAGGACCAGTGCCTCGCTTTCCGTTCCCACAGCGGCAAGTGCACGGGAAAGGTTGATGCCCTTCCCTCCCGCATCGCGGGAAGCCACACGGGCAAGGCTTTCCTTATGAACGGAAAAGGCTTTTGCCTCTGCATGGATATCAAACGCGGGATTTAACGTCAAAGTAAAGATGTTCATGATACCACTCCTATCTGCGCCTATTATATCTTTTTCCATTCCGATTGTCAACCGCTTTTGTGGTGGAGGCGGGCTTTTTCCTTCCATAAATACACATTTTTCCAAAAAAGGCTTGCATAAACCGCGCCTTTCTGTTATAATGTTATTTGTAATATTATAACATTGCGAGCATCACGTACAGGAGGCTCTTTTGAAAAGAACACAGATCCTTCTCTCAACCTATAACGGCGAAGCGCATCTGCGTGCCCAGCTTGACAGCTTTTTAGCACTTAAGGGCGCGGAGCAGATCTCCGTGCTGATCCGTGACGACGGTTCAACCGACGCAACGCGCACGATTTTAGCCGAATATAAAGAAAAACACGGATTTAAGGTCATTCTCGGCGAAAACGTCGGGCTCAACGCTTCCATGCAGATCCTTTTTGAGCACGCCGACCCCGAATGCTTTTACTTTGCCTATGCCGACCAGGACGACGTTTGGCTTGCGGACAAGTTGACGAAGGCGGTGGCGATGTTAGAAAACGAGGACGAAGCTCTGCCCGTTCTCTACGCCGCACGCTCGCATATCACCGACGTGGACGGGAATATTATCGGTGAAACGCTTTTGCCAAAGCGTCCTCCTTCCTTTGCCAACGCCATGGTGCAAAACGTTTGCATCGGGCATACGCAGGTCTATAACAGAGCCATGCTTGACCTCTTGCGCACCCATTATCATAGGGACATGTTCGTCATGGACCATTGGGCGTATCTCCTTGCTACCGCCCTTGGCAAGGTGGTCTTTGACCCCTCTCTTGTGACCCTTTACCGCCAGCACGGAAAGAACGCCATCGGCTACGGAAACAATCTTCTCTCCAAGATCAAAAGCCGTTCCCGTCGCGCGCGTGCAGGCGTGCCGGGCGCGCACACAAGGCAATTGCTCGCGCTTCTCGATTTTGAAGACGAGCTCAAGCCGACGGAAGCCAAAATGCTCCGCCGCTTTCTTGCGGCAAGAAAGGGCTTCTTCCGCCGCCTCGGCTATCTGTTCCATGCCGACGCTTACCGCCACGGCTGGATAGAAAACGCGGGCTTCCGCACCCTCTTCCTTCTCGGTTCCTACAACGAAAACAAATAAATCGCAAAAAAAGAAAGGACATCTGCTATGAAAGGTATCGTTCTCGCCGGAGGCTCCGGCACCCGTCTTTATCCCCTCACCATGATCACCTCCAAGCAACTGCTCCCCATCTATGATAAGCCGATGATCTACTATCCCCTCTCCACTCTGATGCTGGCGGGGATCCGCGACATCCTCATCATCTCCACCCCGAGAGATCTTCCGAACTTTGAAAAGCTGCTCGGCGACGGCTCGGACTTCGGCATTCACCTCTCCTACAAGGTGCAGCCCTCGCCCGACGGACTCGCACAGGCATTCATCCTCGGCGAGGAATTCATCGGTGACGACGCCTGCGCTATGGTGCTTGGCGACAACATCTTCTACGGCAACGGCTTCTCGAAGCTTTTGCGCGAGGCGGTGGAAAACGCGGAAAAGAATCACCGCGCCTCCGTCTTCGGCTATTATGTAGACGACCCCGAGCGCTTCGGCGTCGTCGAGTTTGACAAGGACGGCAAGGCGATTTCCATTGAAGAAAAGCCCAAAGAGCCCAAGTCGAACTATGCTGTCACCGGCCTTTATTTCTACGACAACCGCGTGGTGGAAATGGCAAAGGGCATGAAGCCCTCGGCAAGAGGCGAGCTGGAGATCACCGACCTCAACCGCATGTTCCTTGAGATGGGCGAGCTGGACGTACAGCTGCTCGGCCGAGGCTTCGCATGGCTTGATACGGGAACGATGGACAGCCTGATCGAGGCGGGCGAGTTCGTTCAGCTGGTCGAAAAAAGACAGGGCATCCAGGTTTCCGCCATTGAGGAGATCGCATATCTGCGCGGCTGGATCGACAAGCAAAAGCTGCTTGAATCCGCAGAGCGCTACGGAAAATCCACCTACGGCGCGCACTTAAAGAAGGTTGCGGAAGGAAAGATCAAATACTGATGAACGTATTGATTATCGGCGCCAAGGGGCAGCTTGGACGCGAGCTTTGCGATTGCTTTGCCCGCGGCTATACCTCGATTGGCGTTCCTGAAATTTTAAAAGAAAACAACACCCTGCTTCTCGCCGATATTGACGAGGTGGACATTGCCGACATGGATTCTCTGCGCCGCTTCACGGCACAGGGGGAGATCGACGTGATCATCAACTGCGCCGCCTATACCGACGTGCCGGGGTGTGAAAGCAATCAGGTGTTAGCCATGCAGGCAAACGCCCTCGGTCCGCGCAACCTCGCCATTCTCGCAGACGAGCTGGGCGCAAAGCTCATTCACATCTCGACCGACTACGTCTTTGACGGAGAGGCCACCGCGCCCTATGCCGAGTGGGATATCAAAAATCCGCAGAGCGTCTACGGAAAGAGCAAGCATCTCGGCGAAGAATATGTCAAGGAGCGCACCGACCGCTACTTTATCCTGCGCACCTCCTGGCTCTACAGCAAATACGGTAAGAACTTCGTTAAGACCATGCTTCGCATCGCCCGCGAAAAGGGTGCTTGCCGCGTGGTTTCCGACCAAAGAGGAAACCCCACCTATGCCGGCGACCTTGCGCATCACATCTTGAAGCTTGCCACGACCGAGGCATACGGCACCTACCACGCCACGGGCAACGGCATCTGCTCTTGGTATGAGCTGACCGAAAAGCTCGTTGCCCTCGCGGGCATTCCCGCAACCGTTTCGCCCTGCACGAGTGCAGAATTTCCCTCTCCCGTCAAGCGTCCCGCCTTCTCGGCACTTGACAACCTCGCTCTCCGCGCAACGGTGGGCGATGAATTCCGTCCCTGGGAGGAAGCGCTCGCCGCATTCCTTGCCGAATATAAAGAAGACTAATTTGATCATAAGGAGATTTGACCTATGAAGATCATCGTAACCGGCGGCGCCGGATTTATCGGCGGCAACTTTGTTCACCACATGTTAAAGGCGCATCCCGAGGATCGCATCATCTGCCTCGACTGCCTCACTTATGCCGGCAACCTTGAAACGCTTGCCGACGTTATGGACAACCCGAACTTCCGCTTCTGCAAGGTAGACATTACCGACAGAGAGGCGGTATACCGCGTGTTTGAGGAGGAGCATCCCGACATTGTCGTCAACTTCGCGGCAGAAAGCCACGTGGACCGCTCCATCGAAAACCCCGGCGTATTTTTAAACACCAACATCATGGGCACGCAGGTCATGATGGACGCTTGCCGCAAGTACGGCATTCAGAGATACCACCAGGTATCCACCGACGAGGTGTACGGCGACCTTCCCCTCGACCGCCCCGACCTCTTCTTTACCGAGGAAACCCCCATTCACACCTCCTCGCCCTATTCCGCATCCAAGGCGTCTGCCGACCTTCTCGTGCAGGCATACCACCGCACCTTCGGGCTGCCCGTGACCATCTCGCGTTGCTCGAACAACTACGGTCCTTATCACTTCCCCGAAAAGCTTATCCCTCTGATGATCGCCAACGCCCTCTACGATAAGCCCCTGCCCGTCTACGGCGAGGGAATCAACGTGCGCGACTGGCTGTACGTCGAGGACCATTGCCGCGCCATCGACCTCATCATCCGCAAGGGTAAGGTGGGCGAGGTGTACAACATCGGCGGTCACAACGAGATGCGCAACATCGACATCGTCAAGATCATCATCAAGGAGCTTGGCAAGAGCGAGGATCTCATCACCTACGTCACCGACCGTAAGGGTCACGATATGCGCTACGCCATCGACCCCGCCAAGATCCACCGCGAGCTGGGCTGGCTCCCCGAAACCAAGTTTGCCGACGGCATCAAGAAGACCATCAAGTGGTATCTTGAAAATCGCGAATGGTGGGAGAACATCTTAAACGGCGAATATAAGGATTACTACGAAAAGATGTACGGCAACCGATAAGCCGTAAGGGAACACCATCATGGGAAAATTCAAATTTATTGCCACAGAGATCCCCGATCTCTATATCATCGAGCCCACCGTCTTCGGCGATGAGCGCGGCTATTTCATGGAAACCTTCAACGACGAGTTTCTCCCCTACGTCAAGCACCTCGACGGATCTCCTGCGACCTTCGTGCAGGACAACGAATCCCGTTCAAGACGCGGCGTTCTGCGCGGCCTTCACTTTCAGAAGGCAAATCCGCAGGGCAAGCTCGTGCGTGTCACGCAGGGCGAGGTGTTCGACGTCGCCGTCGACCTCCGCAAGAATAGCCCCACCTTCGGCAAGTGGGTAGGCGCCATCCTCTCGGCAGAGAACAAAAAGCAGTTCTACGTGCCCGAGGGCTTTGCGCACGGCTTTCTCGTGTTGTCGGAATACGCAACCTTTGTCTACAAATGCACCCGTCTTTATGACCCTGCAAGCGAGGGCGGTATTCTATACAACGACAAGGACCTCGCCATCGACTGGCCGACCGACACCGTGGAGGAGCTCCTGCTCAGCGAGAAGGATAAGAAAAATTCCACCTTCGCCGATCTCGGCTTTGCCTTTTAAAAACAACAATCAAACATACACCCTTTGGAGGAAACAACAATGAATCGCACTTATATCAAGGACGTTGTGCCCGGCACCGTCAAGATCGCCGGCTTTTGCGAGAACATCCGCAACAAGAAGAGCATGGCGTTCCTCGTCATCCGTGACGTCACGGGAAAGATCCAGGTAACCGTAGAAAAGGCAAAGCTCCCCGAGATCGCAGAGCTCTGCGACAAGCTAACGCTCGACTCGGTCGTCACCGTTGAGGGCGAAGCCATCGCCAGCGAATACGTCAAGCTCGGCGGCATTGAAATTTTGCCCACCAAGCTGACCATTGAATCCATCGCAGACGCGCTCCCCATTCAAGAGGGTGCCGCCATCGACTCCCGCCTTGACTACCGCTGGATCGACCTGCGCAGCCGGAAGAACCTTCTCATGCTCAAGGCACAGACGGTGATGGTAGGCGCAATGCGCAACTTCCTGCTCTCCAAGAACTTCACCGAGATCCACACACCGAAGATCATCGGCGCGGCAAGCGAATCGGGAAGCGAGGTCTTCAAGCTCAACTATTTTGACAGAGATGCCTATCTTGCACAGAGCCCGCAGTTCTACAAGCAGATGGCAATGGCATCGGGACTTGAGCGCATCTTTGAGTGCGGCCCCGTTTTCCGTGCCGAAAAGTCCTACACCAGCAAGCACACCACCGAGTTTACCGGCTTTGACCTTGAGATGAGCTACATTGACTCCTTTGAGGACGTCATGGCGTTCGAGGAGGATCTTCTCACCGATATGCTTGCAAAGGTCAAGGAAGCCTACGGCGACGAGATCGAAGCGCTCTTCGGGATCCCCGTGGTCGTTCCCACCAAGCCCTTCCCCCGTATGTCCCTCAAGGAGATCTACCGCGAGCTTGAGGCACGCTACGGCTACACCTGCCCCGAAAGCGAGCAGGGCGACCTCACCACCGAGGCAGAAAAGCTCACCAAGAAGCTTTGTGCCGATATGTTCGGTCACGAGTTCCTCTTCGTCACCGACTTTGCCGCCGAGAAGCGCGCCTTCTACCATATGCGCAAGGACGGCGTGCCCCAGGGCTACGACCTCATCTGGCGCGGTGTCGAGATCACCACGGGCGCACAGAGAGAGCACCGCTATGACGTCCTCAAGGCACAAGCCGCAGAAAAGGGGCTTGATAAGGACGTAGAGTTCTACACCGAATTCTTCCGCTACGGATGCCCGCCGCACGGCGGCTTCGGTCTTGGCGTCGACCGTATGACCATGCTCCTTCTCGGTCTTACCATTAAGGAGTCGATGTTCATCTTCCGTGGCCCCGACAGACTGAATCCTTAAAACTTTAGAAGGAGAATCCACATGATTCATTTCAATATTCCCCCCTTTGTAGGCACCGAGTTTGATCACATCAAGACAGCAATCGACAACCATAAGATCTGCGGTGACGGTATGTTCACCAAGCGCTGCCATGCATGGATCGAGGAGGAAACGAAAACAGCCCGCGCTCTTCTCACCACCTCCTGCACCCACGCGCTTGAGATGGGTGCCATTCTCTCGGACATCAAGGAGGGGGACGAGGTCATTATGCCCTCGTATACCTTTGTGTCCACGGCAGACGCCTTCGTCGGCAGAGGTGCCACCGCCGTCTTCGTTGACGTGCGCCCCGACACCATGAACATCGACGAAAACCTGATTGAGGAGGCGATCACCGAAAAAACGCGTGCAATCGCTCCCGTGCATTATGCAGGCGTCGGCTGTGAGATGGATAAGATCTGCGCGATTGCGGAAAAGTACAATTTGAAGATTGTGGAGGACGCCGCACAGGCAGTGCGCGCCTATTACAAGGGAAAGGCACTCGGCACCTTTGGTGATTTTGGATGCTTCTCCTTCCACGAAACCAAAAACTTCAGCATGGGTGAGGGCGGTGCGTTGCTCATCCGTGACCCTTCTCTTGCAGAGCGTGCGGAGATCATTCGCGAAAAGGGTACCAACCGTGCTAAATTCTTCCGCGGTCAAATCGACAAATACACCTGGGTGGACTTTGGCTCCTCCTATCTGCCGAGCGACATGAACGCCGCTTATCTTTGGGCACAGCTCGAGATGGCAGACAAGATCTGTGAAGCCAGAATGCACATCTGGGAAAGATACTATGCGCTCCTTTCTCCCTTGGCGGAGGAGGGCTATATCACCCTTCCCCACATCCCCGCACACTGTGAACACAACGCGCATATGTTCTATATCAAAACCGAGGATCTTGACACCCGTACCAAGCTCATCGACTATCTCAAGGCGGCGGACATCCAGGCAGTATTCCACTATATCCCCTTGCATTCCGCTCCCGCAGGTCACCGCTACGGACGCTTTGCGGGCGAAGACAAATACACCACGAAGGAAAGCGAGCGTCTTTGTCGCTTGCCCCTCTACTACGGCTTAACGGACAGTGATGTCGACTACGTCGCAGAAAAGGTCAAGGAGTTTTTTAAGGGATGAAAAAGATCGTTCTTTTCGGTGCCACCGGCAACATCGGTATGTACTTCGCCGACTACTGCCGCACTCACCTCAACCGTGAGGAATACGAGCTGATCGCCGTCGGACGGAAAAAGACCGATTGGTTTGAAAGAAACGGCATCCGCTACGTGGAGGTCGACCTCACCCACGAGGAGGACTTCCAAAAGCTCCCCACCGAGGACATCTATGCCGTTGTCAACATGGCAGGGCTTCTCCCTGCCTACCTCAAGCAGTACGACCCCTTTAAGTATATCGACGTCAACGTCACAGGCGGCATGCGTGTCCTTGAGTACGCGAGAAAAACGGGCGCTGACCGCACCCTTTATATGCAATCCTGGGCGGAAATGGCAGGCTACTTTGGCAAGGAAGAGGTGCTTTCTCCCAAAATGGAGCGCCGCCTCGACTTTACGGGTGACCACGCCTTCTACACCATCTCCAAAAGCCTGATCGTCGATGCCATGAAGCATTATCAGGCAGAGTACGGGATCAAGGCGTTTGTTTTCCGCTTGCCCAACATCTATCTTTACAACCCCGAAACCACCTATTACGTGGACGGTGTGCCCCGCCCCATCGGCTATCGCTATATGATCGAGCGTGCCATGCGCGGTGAGGATATCGAGATCTGGGGAGATGAAAACGCCTTCAAGGATATCGTCTACGTCAAGGACTTCTGCCAGATGGTCTTCCGCGCCCTCTTTGCGAGCGTCGAAGGCGGCACGTATAACGTAGGCACGGGTAAGAAGACCACCCTGCGCGAGCAGATTGAGGGTATGGTAAAGGTCTTCTCTCCCAAGGATCACCCCTCTCGCATTATTCCGCGTCCCGAAAAGCCGGGCTTTGTCAGCTTTGTAATGGATATCGAAAACGCGCGGGCTGAGCTTGGCTACGAGCCCGAATACGACTACGAAGCATATCTTTACGACTATAAAAAGGAAATGGAAGAGGGTCGTTTCGACGGCCTTTGGAATCGTTGAACATGAAAAAGATCGTTATCATCGGCGCAAACGAGTTTCAAAACCCGCTGATCCTTAAGGCAAAGGAAATGGGCTTTGAAACGCACGTCTTTGCTTGGCGCGACGGTGCCGTCGGAGAAAAGACGGCGGACTTCTTCTACCCCATCAGCATCACCGAGCGTGAGGAGATCCTTGCCGAATGTAAAAGGATCCGTCCCGATGCCGTCTGCACCATCGCCTCCGATCTTGCCAACCTGACGGTGCAATATCTTGCGAAGGAGCTGGGGCTTCCCCACAACAGCGACGCCTGCATCCTCACCTCTACTAATAAGTATCAGATGCGCAAGGCGCTTTTGGCAGGCGGCGCGGATACTCCCTTCTTCGCAACCGTTTCTTCCTTTGAGGAAGCAAGTGCGCTTGCTCTTCCCTATCCCGTGATCGTCAAGCCGACCGACCGTTCGGGCAGCCGCGGCATCACCAAGGTCCTGTCGCCCGACGGCTTGAAGGCAGCGATTGTCGCCGCCGTTTCTCATTCCTTTGAGAAGCGCGCCATGGTCGAGGAGTATATTGACGGCGACGAGTTCAGCGCCGAATGTGTGTCCTTCAACGGCACGCATACGCTTTTGACGGTAACGCAAAAGTTCACCACGGGTGCCCCCGGCTTTATTGAGGTGGGCCATATTGAGCCCGCGCCCCTCTCTGCAGAAATGCTTGAGAAGGTCAAAAAGGAGGTCTTTCTCGGACTTTCCGCGCTTGGTATCCGTATGGGTGCCGCGCACGCGGAATTCCGCATCGGCAAGAACGGCAGAGTCCGTATCATCGAGATCGGCTCCCGCATGGGTGGCGACTGCATCGGCTCGCATCTCGTTCCCCTCTCTACGGGCATCGACTTTGTCCGTGCCGTCATTGATACCGCACTCGGTAACACCCCCGACCTCACCCCCAAGGCACCCGCACGCGCGTCCGCCATCCGCTTCGTCTTTGACAAGGAGGACATGGACGTTTTGGCACGCATCAAGGAAACCCACCCCGAAGCGCTCGCCCTCGTCAGCGACATAGAGCCCCTCGGCGCGCACGAGATCACCGACAGCGGCTCCCGCCTTGGCTTCTACATTCTCACGGCGGACACCTACGAGGAAATTCTCTCTCTTTCGGAGCTGTAATTATGACGTTAAAACAAGGCAAAACACGGAGGATCACCCCTTTACAGATTCTTCTTTTACAAGCCGTTGTGCTCGTGTATACCACCTCGGGCATCTTCGCAAAGCTTGCCTCGGAAAGAGGCTTCCTTTCGATCGGCTTTATTCTTCTCTACGGGGCGGAGATCGCCGTTCTTGGCATCTATGCCGTTCTTTGGCAGCAGATGATCAAGAGAGTCGACCTCTCCTTCGCTTACGCGAACCGCGCCGTTGCCATCGCTTGGTCGATGCTCTGGGCGGCGGTGATCTTCGGTGAAACCATCACCGCACAAAATCTGATTGGAGTGGGTATCGTGCTGATCGGCACGATGCTGGTAAACACCGACCATGCGTGAGCTTTTACCTTGGCTTCTGATGGGATGCTCGGTCGTGGTAGCCGCATTCTCTCAGGTGCTTCTCAAAAAAAGCGCGAAAAAGACCTATACCTCGGTCCTTCGCGAATACCTCAACCCCTATGTGATCATCGGCTACGGTATGATGGTAGCCTCCACCGTCCTGACGGTGCTTGCCTACAAGTTCGGACTTGACTATAAGAGCGGACCTGTGCTGGAATCGCTCGGCTTTGTTCTTGTCATGTTTCTATCTCTCGGCTTTTTCCGTGAAAAGATCACGCCGCGCAAGCTGATCGGAAATGTTCTGATCGTCGTCGGCATTATCATTTTTTATCTGTAAAGGAATCTATTATGGACATTTCGGTTGTCATTCCCGTATACGGCTGTCCTGCCGCACTCCCTGAGCTGCATGAGCGCTTGACCGCAACGCTTTCCCAAATCAGCGAAAGCTATGAGATCATCCTGGTCAACGATGCCTGCCCCAAGGGCTCGTGGTCGGTCATCGAGGAGCTTTGCGCCAAGGACAAGAAGGTCGTCGGTGTGGAGCTTTCCCGTAACTTCGGACAGATCTACGCCATTGCCGCAGGCATGGACATCGCCAAGGGAGAGCACGTCGTCGTCATGGACTGCGACGGTCAGGACCGTCCCGAGGAGATCTTAAATCTCTACAATAAATTAAAAGAGGGCTATGACGTCGTATTTGCGCGCCGTGCCGTCCGCCGCGACGGACCGATCAAGCGCCTGATCTCACGCATGTTCTACGCTGTCTATTCCTTTGCATCGGGCACCAAATATGACCCTGCCATCTGTAACTTCAGCATCATCACCCGCCGCGTGGCAGACAGCTACCGCGCCATGCGCGAGCGTCACCGCGCCTACGTCGCCTATATCAAGTGGCTGGGCTTCCGCGAAACCGCCATCGACGTCGAGCACTGCGACCGCATCGAGGGCAAGAGCTCCTACAACTTCAAAAAGCGCATGAAAATGGCTGGCGACATCCTCATCTCGCAGTCGGATAAGGCGCTCAAATTCACCGTAGGACTCGGCTTCTTCCTCACCCTGCTCTCCATCGGCTTTGCCATCTGGCTCATCGTCAACTATTTCATCAACGACGTTCTCTCGGGCTGGACGAGTACCATGGTGTTGCTCTGCTTCCTGTCGGGCATCATTGAAATGTCGCTCGGTCTTGTCGGTCTTTACGTCGGCAACATCTATATGCAGGTCAAGGAGCGTCCTCTATACGTCATCCGCTCTATACGCAATCAATAAAGGACAGAAAAACGAGCATCTTTCGATGCTCGTTTTTCTATTTATTCTCGCCCGACAAGATAGTCAAGCGTCACTCCGTACAAATCGGCAAGCTTGATGGCAGCCCATAAGGGGATCTCGCGCTCACCGCGCTCGTACCGCTGATATACCGTCAGTTGCATATTTAAATAGGAAGCAATTTCCCTTTGCGTCTTGTCGCTATCCTCACGCAATTCCCGAATACGTCTGTACACTGCCTTTTCTCCTTTGTGTTTCTTACCCTAAATTATAGTCAAAAACACCGTTTGGTATTGACATATAGCACCATACGGTGCTATAATAAAAGAGAAAGGAAGTGTTTTTATGAAAAAAAGATTGATTTGTCTTTTTCTTGCGCTTTTATTGCTCTTTTTGTTTTTCGCATGCGAATCAAAAGCAGACCCCGATTACATCTTGAATTTATCCTCGAAAAAGGTGCATCTTCCCGATTGTAAATGGGCAAAAGAAATTTCAGAAAAAAACCGCAGTTACACCAATAGTGATTTAATCGACATAATAAATGCAGGCTTTTCTCCTTGTAAAGTATGTTTAGATTAACAAAAACGAGCATCCTCTCAGATGCTCGTTTTTTATTCCTGTTCGCCGAAGCCCCCTTGCGAGAAGAAATTTTCGCAGACGAGGCAAAGCGAGCGACCCCGACGACGGCGTAGTTCCCTACGTCGAGGAGGGGAAGTCGAAGCTTTAACGAAGTATGCGGAAATTTATTCCGCAAGGGTGAGATCCATGACGGCTTTGATGGTATGCATGCGATTCTCCGCCTCTTCAAAAACGATGGACTGTGCCGACTCAAACACCTCGTCGGTCACTTCCATGGCGTCGCGGTGGAAGCGTTCGCCCATTTCTTTGCCGATAACGGTCTTCATGTCGTGGAAAGCGGGAAGACAGTGCATGAAGACGGTTTCCGGCTTTGCCTGTGCCATAAGTGCGGCGTTCACCTGATAGGGGGAAAGCTCACGAATGCGCTCCTCCCAAACCTCTACGGGCTCGCCCATCGATACCCAAACGTCGGTGTAAATGACGTCGGCATCCTGTACGGCGACCGCGGGGTTTTCTTCCAGCGTAATGGTGGCACCCGTTTCGGCGGCAATGGCACGGCAGGTAGCAACGAGCGCATCGTCGGGCTGATACTTTTTCGGCGCGCAAGCCACGAAATGAAGTCCCATCTTGGCGGCACCCACCATCAGCGAGTTGCCCATGTTGTAGCGTGCATCACCCATGTAGACCAGCTTCTTGCCCGACAGCGTACCGAAATGCTCACGAATGGTGAGAAAGTCGGCAAGGATCTGGGTGGGATGGAACTCGTTGGTGAGTCCGTTCCAAACGGGAACGCCTGCATAACGGGCAAGCTCCTCCACGATCTCCTGTCCAAAGCCGCGATACTCAATGCCGTCGTACATTCTGCCGAGGACACGGGCGGTGTCCGCAATGCTCTCCTTTTTGCCGATCTGCGATCCCGAGGGATCGAGATAGGTGACACCCATGCCAAGGTCACGCGCGGCAACCTCAAAGGCGCAACGGGTTCTCGTCGAGGTCTTTTCAAAAATGAGGGCAACATTCTTTCCCTCGTGACGACGGTGGGTTACCCCCGCCTTTTTCTCCGCCTTTAGCTCCGCCGCGCGGTCAAGGAATGCCGCGATCTCGTCGGAGGTGAAATCAAGAAGCTTTAAAAAATGCTTTCCCTTTAAATCCATCGAAAGCTCCTCCATATTAAAATGATCCAAAGTTTCTTTGCCTACTTTCTTTTCAAAGAAAGTAGGTTATTCTTCAGCAAATGCGGCAAGCAAAACCTCTACCGCCGCCTTCAAGTCATCCATCGGGATGTTGAGCGCGGGAAGAAGTCTTACCTTGTTCTTCGCCGTCAAGCAAAGAACGCCGTTTTGCATACATTTCTTTACAATTTCGCCCGCAGGCTTGGTTTCGGGTTCAATACCGATCATAAGACCGAGTCCCGATACGGTCTTGACACCCTTGGCACCCGTCATCGCCTCGCGCACGTAGTCGCCCTTCTTTTTGACATCGTCAAGAAGCGCGTCGTCAATACGGGAGAGAATGGAGCATGCGCCTGCGGCGCAAACGGGGTTACCGCCGAAGGTAGAGCCGTGGTCGCCGAAGCCGAGGACGGATTCCACCTTCTCGCCCATCAGGCACGCGCCGATGGGAAGACCGCCGCCCAGACCCTTTGCCGTGGTCACAACGTCGGGGGTAATGCCGTATTGCATATACGCATAGAGAGTACCCGTGCGTCCGTTGCCCGTCTGTACCTCGTCGATCATGAGGATGATATCCTCACGCGCGCAGATGTCAGCGACAGCGCGCACATAATCGCGGTCAAGAACGTTCACACCGCCCTCGCCCTGCACACATTCAAGAAGCACGCCCGCCACCTTGGTTTCGGAAACAATGCGCTCAAAATCCGCAATATCGCCCGGCTCGGTGTGTACAAAGCCTGGAGTAAGAGGTTGGAACAGCTCATGATAATGCTCCTGTCCCGTCGCGGCAAGGGTGGTAAGGGTTCTGCCGTGGAAGCCGTTTTTCATGGTGACGATGGTATAGGTATCGTCGCCCTTCTTCTCCGCGGCATACTTGCGCGCAAGCTTGATGGCGCACTCGTTTGCTTCCGCACCCGAGTTGCCGAAGAAGACCTTTTTGAGTCCCGTCCGCGTGCAAAGCATCTCGGCAAGCGCGGCACAGGGCTCGGTATAATAGAGGTTGGACGTGTGCTGCAGCTTCCCTGCCTGCTCCGCCACCGCCGCCTGCCATGCATCGTCCGCAATGCCGAACGCCGTCACAGCGATGCCCGACCCAAGGTCAATGTACTCTTTTCCGTCGGTGTCTACAACGCGCGAGCCCTTGCCCGACTGAAGCTCTACGGGAAAGCGCGCGTATGTATTTGCAACGTACTTTTTATCTTTTTCCTGTAATGTGCTCATTTTTTCACTCTCTTTTTTGATTTCTCGCTACACTCATAGCGCCGCAGAAATTGTGCAAGGCGAGGCAAAGCGAGCGACCCCGACGACGGCGTAGTTTCCTACGTCGAGGAGGGGGAGTCGAAGCTTTAACGAAGGATTGCGCAATTTATGCAAGCGATTAGTTTTTGGAAACCATCGTCCCCGCACCCTCATCCGTCAATATCTCCATGAGGATGGAATGGGGCACACGTCCGTCCATAATAATAACGTTCTTCACGCCGCGGTCGATCGCCTCAATACAGCAGTCCACCTTGGGGATCATGCCGCCCGAAATGATACCGCTTGCGTAAAGCGCCTTTGCCTCTGCCTCGGTGATGTGAGGAATGAGGCTCGCAGGATCGTTCTTATCCTTCAAGATACCCGCAATATCGGTCATCATAATCAGTCGCTCCGCGCCCAAAGCACCTGCGATAAAGGCAGCGGCGGTGTCGCCGTTGATGTTGTAGGCGCAGCCCTCATCGTCACAGCCGATGGTGGAAACGACGGGGATATAGCCGCGGTCGAGAAGGTCGGTGATGGGTTCAATGTTGACCCTCGTGATCTTGCCGACGTAGCCAAGACGGGGATCCTTCACGGTTGCCTCGATCAGCTTGCCGTCCATGCCCGAAAGGCCCATGGCTCTTCCGCCCTTCATGCCGAGCAGATTGACAAGGCTCTTGTTGACCTTGCCTGCCAAAACCATCTGTACAATGTCGATGGTTTCCTTATCGGTGACGCGCAGACCGTCCACAAACTCCGCCTTTTTGCCAAGACGTTCCATGAGGTCGTTGATCTCGGGGCCGCCGCCGTGCACGAGAACCACCTTGACGCCGACAAGCGACAGAAGAACGATGTCCTCCATCACCTGCTCCTTAAGGTGCTCGTTGATCATGGCATTGCCGCCGTATTTGACCACGACGATCTTGCCGTTATACTGCTGAATGTAAGGAAGTGCCTGTGTCAGCACCTCGGCTCTTTGTGCGTTTGAAAAGCTCTTTTCCATCTCTATACCTTTCTTTGTAAACCTTGGTTTACATTAGGTTCTGTAGTCGCCGTTGATCTTGACGTAGTCGTAGGTGAGGTCACAACCGAATGCGGAAGCCTCGCCCGCGCCGTTTCCGAGAGAAACGACGATCTCGATCTCGCTTTCAAGCAGGATCTCCTTTGCCTTCTCCTCGGAGAAGGGCACGCCTGCGCCGTTCTCACAAACGAGGATCTCGCCCTTCTTTGAACGGAAGGAAACGTCAACCGCGTTCACGTCCACGTCAGCACCGCTGTAGCCGATGGCGCACAGCACACGGCCCCAGTTGGCATCCGCACCGAACATTGCCGCCTTCAAAAGGCTGGAGCAGATGACGCTCTTGGCAACCGTCTTTGCGGTTTCCTCGTCCTTTGCACCCGAAACCTTGCACTCAAGGAGCTTGGTCGCACCCTCACCGTCTGCGGCGATGGCACGGCAGAGATAGACATTCAGGGTATTGAGCGCCTTCATGAAGGTATCGAAATCCGCACCCTCCTCGGTGATCTCGGGGTTGCCCGCCATACCGTTGGCAAGCACCGTTACCATGTCGTTGGTGGAGGTGTCGCCGTCAATGCTGATCATATTGAAGGTCTTTTTGATGTCGCTCGAAAGTGCCTTCTGCAGCATCTCTGCGGAGATGGCAACGTCGGTGGTCATAAAGACGAGCATGGTCGCCATGTTGGGATGGATCATACCGCTTCCCTTGGCGATACCGCCCATGTGGCAGGTCTTACCGCCGATCTCAAACTCCACGGCGATCTCCTTCTTTGCAACGTCGGTGGTCATGATGCCCTCTGCCGCGTCGCTGCCGCCCTCACGGGAAAGCGCCTTGACGAGCATGGGAATCCCCTCGGCGATGGGCTCAAGAGGAAGGGGCTGACCGATGACACCCGTGGATGCCACCACAACGTCGTCGGCGCGGATGCCGAGTGCCTCAGCCGCCATTGCGCTCATTTTTTCCGCAACGAGAGCGCCGTCTGCGTTGCAGGTGTTGGCGTTGCCGCTGTTGCAGATGACCGCCTGCGCATATCCGTCGGCGATATGCTTCTTGGTTACGAGAAGGGGTGCGCCCTTCACAAGATTGGTGGTGTACACAGCCGCCGCCGTTGCACGGCACTCGCTGTAGATCATCGCGATATCCTTCTTGGTGCGGTTCTTACGCACACCGCAATGCACGCCCGACGCCAAAAATCCCTTTGCGGCACAAACGCCGCCGTCAATTCTTTTGATCATTTCCTTATCCGTCCTTTATTTTACGTTCAAGCCCGTGTCTTCCTTGACACCGAGCATAATGTTCATGTTTTGAATGGCAGCACCCGACGCACCCTTACCGAGGTTGTCAAAGCGGGAGATGAGAAGCACGCGCTCGTCGTTGCCCTCCGCATAGACCTCCATATCGTCGCGTCCCGAAAGTGCGCCTGCCGAGAGGAAGCCCGACTCGGTGTTCTCCTCCACGAAATGCACAAGTCCCGTCGAGAACGCCTCACGGTAGACCGCCTTGACATCCGCAAGCGTGCCGCAGAGGTCGCGTGCGAATACGGGAACGGTCACCTCCATGCCCGCGTAGAAATCACCCACAACGGGGCAGATCACGGGGGTCACAGAAAGTCCTGCAAGCTTTTGCATCTCGGGAAGATGCTTGTGCTTTTGTCCGAGCGCATACTGCCTTGGATACTGCTTTACGGGGTAAAGCGCGCTTGCTTCGTCCTCGTAATCGGCGATCATCTTCTTGCCGCCGCCCGAGTAACCCGTCAGAGAAAAGCAGGTGAGTGCGGCGTCCGCCTTCAACACGCCCGCCTTGACGAGGGGGGCGACCAGGGCAAGAAAGCCGCTTGCGTGACAGCCGGGGTTGGCAACGAGGCGCGCACCCTTGATGGCGTCGCGGTGTCCGAGCTCGGCGAAGCCGTAGGTCCAGCCGTCGCTCGTTCTGTGCGCGGTCGAGGTGTCGATGATGCGCACGTCCGTGTCCTCGGCAAGCGCGACCGTTTCACGCGCCGCGTCGTCGGGAAGGCAGAGGAAGGCGATATCCGCTTGCTTTAAAATTTCCTTTTTGGCGGCGGGATCCTTTCTAAGCTCGTCGGGGAGAGAAAGGAGGGTCAGGTCCTCTCTCGCGCCGAGGCGCTCACGGATGCGAAGACCCGTCGTGCCCGCGCTGCCGTCAATAAAAACTTTCGTCATGGTCATTCTCCTTTAAAGGCTGAGGCGCGCACGCATGGATGCAACCTGGCGCTTCACCGATTCGGGTGAGGTACCGCCCTCCGATACACGGCGGCGCACGCAGGCGTCAAGGTCGATGGCGTCGTATACGCCCGCATCAAAGAGCTCGCTGTACTCTAAATACTTTGCAAGAGGCAATTCCTCCAGCGTCGTGCCCACCGCGATGCAATGCGCGACGAGCGCACCCGAGATCTTATACGCGGTGCGGAAGGGCATGCCCTTTCCCACAAGGTAGTCGGCAAGGTCGGTGGCGTTGATAAAGCCGCCCGACGCCGCACGGCGCATATTGTCCGCCTTGACCGTCATGGTAGCGAGCATGGGAATGAGAACGGAAAGGCACGCCTTGACGGTATCCACCGTATCGAACACGCGCTCCTTGTCCTCCTGCATATCCTTGTTGTAGGCAAGGGGAAGTCCCTTTAAGACGGTGAGCATCGCCACCATATCGCCAAAGACTCTGCCCGTCTTGCCGCGGATCAGCTCCGCCATGTCGGGGTTCTTCTTCTGGGGCATGATGGACGAGCCCGTGGTATAGGCATCCGACAGCTCAATGAAGGCAAATTCCCAGCTCGAATAGAGGCAAAGCTCCTCCGAAAGGCGGGAAAGATGGGTCATCAGGATGGAGGATGCCGAAAGAAATTCAAGGCAAAAATCGCGGTCGGAAACGCCGTCAAGGCTGTTTTCCATCACCCCGTCAAAGCCGAGCGCCTCCGCCTCGTACTTGCGGTCGGTCGCATAGGTGGTGCCTGCCAAGGCACAGGAGCCGATGGGGGAATAGTTCATTCTCGCACGGGCGTCCTCGTAACGGGAAAGGTCACGCGCCACCATCGAGGCGTACGCCATCAGATAGTGACCGAAGGTGATGGGCTGTGCTCTTTGCAGATGGGTGTAGCCGGGCATGATGGTGTCGGCATACTTCTCCGCGCTGTCGCAAAGGACGGTGAGCAGCTCACGCAGGCTCTCGCAGATGGTGTCCGTTTCGCCGCGCAGAAGCAGGCGCAGGTCAAGTGCCACCTGATCGTTGCGGGAGCGCGCGGTATGCAGCTTCTTACCAACCTCGCCAAGGCGCTCGGTAAGGACCGCCTCCACGAACATATGGATGTCCTCGGCAGTATAGTCGAAGTCAAGTGCACCGCTCTCAAGGTCGGCAAGGATCCCTGCAAGACCCTCACAAAGCGTTTCTGCCTCGTCCTCGGTGATGATGCCCTGCTTGCCGAGCATTCTTGCGTGCGCCATGCTGCCCGTGATGTCCTCGCGGAACATTCTGCAGTCGAAATGGATGGACGCGTTAAAGTCATCGGCGATACGGTCGGTCTCGCCCGCCGTTCTGCCTGCCCACATTTTTGCCATAAATAAACCCTTTCTAAAAGCCCAAACGCCCACAGCCGAAAAATACGGTTGTGGACGGGGAGATCAGGAGATCTTTTTCATTTTTCTGATTATTTCTTGCCGTCAACCATGGCCTGCACCTTGATGGGAAGACCAAAGAGGTTGATGAAGCCCTCGGAATCCTTCTGGTTATAATCGCTCTCACCGAAGGTTGCGATCTCCTCGCTGTAGAGGGAGTAGGGGCTCCAAA